>JAYTTL010000229.1:0-5231 GCA_043745325.1 Actinomycetes bacterium | reverse complement strand
CGGCAGTATCTGCCTTAGCTCTCGAACTAGCCGAGGGAGTACGTGCGGGTCGATGAAGAGATTTAACTCTAGATACCAAAGCTCCATAACCTTTATTGGTCGATTGATTCTTGGTGCCACACTAGTTGCCGCCGGTGGCTTAAAAGCATTTGTTCCGGCAGAGGCGGCAAGTGCGGTTGCCGCCTACAAGATTTTACCGGTCCAAATGGCGCATGTCGTTGGCTACGCCCTGCCTTGGCTTGAAATTTCGATCGGTCTATTACTTATTTTTGGTCTCACCATTCGTATGGCTAGCGTTGTTGCCGGCGGGATTATGGTTATATTTATTGGCGCGATAATCAGTGTCTGGGCACGTGGCTTGCTCATCGACTGTGGGTGTTTTGGTGGGGGTGGGGCGATTGATCCCTCTAAAGCCGCGGCAGTTCATAGAACTTATGCCGTTGAAATCACCCGAGATTTGGGATTATTGTTAGTTGCGCTCTACCTATACTTTTTTCCTCACGGAATATTTTCAGTTGAAAAATCGGCCCACCACAATGAGGAGTCATAGATGTCTAAACAAGCAAAGGCAGTTGCTGGCGGCGATCATTTTACGCGCTGGCTAGTAATTGGCATGGTCGCCCTCGTCGTTATCACTGGAGTTGTTTTCTCTGTGATCAGTTCATCGACGAAAGCCAATGAATCATTTGCAGCGCTGAAGGGATATACCTTGGGCCAACCCGTTGCTGCGAGCATTGATTCGGCGCCAGGATCAGGCTTAGTCCTTAATCCAGGCGGTCCCGTCAAGATTGACATTTGGGAAGATCCGCAGTGCCCTGTCTGTCGAACTTTTGAAACTTCAGTTGGAGCATATGTTGAAGATTTAGTTCGGACCAAGAAAGCGACCGTGGTGTTTCACGTTCTCTCATTTCTCGGACCTGAATCTATCCGTTCTGCAAATGCGCTGATGTGTTCTGCCGATGAGAGTCAATATCTTGATTTTCATAAAGCGATGTACGTTATTCAGCCGGCGCTAGAGAACTCAGGTTTCTACTCAAATGCGAATTTGATAAAAATCGGCGACTATATCGGACTGAAGTCAAAGCGCTTTACGGATTGCGTCACTAGTGGAGCCAAACTCGATTTAGTAAAAACACATGCGGATTCAATGTCAATATATAAAGTTACTGGTACACCGACTGTTTTTATTAACGGCAAACTTTGGCAACGAAAAGCAAATGGCTTTGACTTAAATGAGTTTCGAAGCGCTGTAGAGGCGGGCTAAAAACTTTGCGAAGTTCGATTCCATCGCCGACATTTTCGGCCATAAAGCTCGGGCCACTAACGATTCATATGTATGCGTTGTGCATTATTATTGGCATCGCGGTAGCAATCTGGTTAGGTGATAGACGCTTCAGAGCCGTTGCGAAAAACGGCGCCTCCGTTGTTTCAGAGGTGGCAATTACTGCAGTACCGTTTGGAATAATTGGTGGGCGGATCTATCACGTTATTACTTCCCCCGATGCCTACTTCGGTAAAGGCGGTCACCCCGTTGATGCATTTAAAATCTGGCAAGGCGGACTTGGAATTTGGGGGGCGATAGCTCTCGGTAGTTTCGCGGCTTGGTTTTCATATCGCAGGATTGCGAAAAAAATTGAACTGCCTCCATTTGTCTACTTTCTGGATGCCCTTGCTCCTGGAGTTTTATTCGCACAGGCCATCGGACGTTTGGGTAATTGGTTTAATATCGAGCTCTTCGGTCGTCCGCTGGATGCTCCTTGGGCACTTCAAGTACCGCTACTGAGTCGGCCAAATGGATTCACAGAGTTCGCGACCTTTCATCCAACTTTTTTATACGAAGCAATCTGGACAACAGCTTTAGCCGTAGCACTCATGAAGTTCGGAAAATATCTTCATGCAGGTCAAGTATTTGCACTGTATATATTTGGCTACTGCGTTGGGCGAGTGGCGATCGAAATGATTCGAATTGATGAGGCTCACCATATTGCGGGTATTCGCTTGAATGTTGTGGTCGGTTCGGTAATTGGATTGGGCGCTCTGTTTGTTTTTTTGCGCTCAAAGCGAAATGATAAAATAATCCGGGATAGACAAAAGGCATGACTCTCGACGAGGTTTTCAAGCGAAATCTTCACCATCGCTCTCAGCGTGCTGGATGGTTGCGTGCAGCAGTTTTAGGCGCAAATGATGGCTTAGTTTCAACGGCATCGTTGATGATTGGAGTAGTTGCCGCGGGAAAAAATGGATTTCTCATCACCGCAGGCATTGCAGGAATTACGGCGGGTGCAATGTCGATGGCAGTGGGAGAGTATGTATCGGTCCGCTCGCAAAATGATGTTGAAGACTCTGACCGCAAATTAGAGATGGAGCATTTGGCCGCAGATCCTGAGGGTGAACTATTAGAACTCCAAGATATTTACATATCCCGTGGCTTAACTCCAGAGCTTGCCCTTGAAGTTGCAGAATCGATGCATAGGAAAGATCCCCTTGCCGCCCATTTACGCGATGAGCTTGGCCAGCATCCGCATACCAAAGCCCGCCCTGTCCAAGCCGCGGTTGCATCGGCAATTTCTTTTACTGTAGGAGGAGTGATCCCCTTTGCCGGCGCATTTGCTCCAACTATCGGCGCAAAGGCGTGGAGCATCGTTATCTTCACATTTGCAGGTTTAATTCTGACTGGAATAGTAAGTGCAAAGACTGCGGGTGCTAAGGCGCTGAACACAACTCTGCGAGTCATCATAGGAGGTGGGTTGGGAATGCTCATAACCGCTGGAATCGGGCAGATTGCACGGGCCTCTGGTATTTAGGCGCTTTCAATCTCGGTGATTATTGCTACTCTTTGCCTTCGCTCAATAGCTCTTCGCAATCCATCTACATGTAAAATTTTTCAACGCTTCTAGGGCCAAGGTTGTCCCGAACTTCATCGACAATCGGAGCCCTACCTTCATGGCTTTATCTGGCAACTATCCAAAGGCTCAAGGGTTATATAACTCTGCCCAAGAGCACGATGCGTGCGGCGTTGCGATGGTGGCTACATTAAATAAAATTGCAACCCACGACATTGTGGAAAAAGCGCTCACCGCTTTGCGTAATCTTGAACACCGCGGAGCCTCTGGCGCTGAACCCGATAGCGGTGATGGCGCCGGGATTCTTATTCGTATTCCGCATGAGTTTTTTCAAGCGAGTACACACTTTGATTTACCTTCCGTCGGTTCATATGCAACGGGCATTGCCTTTATAGAACAGAGTGCCGATATCGTCGCGCAATTTACGAACATTGCCAAAGAGGAGGGCTTAAAAATTCTTGGTTGGAGAGATCTACCAATAAATTCGAAAAGCCTTGGAAAAATCGCCCTGTCGGTAATGCCAGACTTCAAACAGGTATTTATTGCCGGCAATAATAATGAAACAGGCCTTGAGTTAGAGCGAATGGCATTTTGTTTACGCAAGCGTGCGGAACATGCATTGCCAATGTATTTTCCTTCGCTTTCTGCACAGACTATTGTCTATAAAGGCATGCTGACAACGGGGCAGTTAGAGGAGTTTTTTCCAGACTTAAGTGATGCGCGAGTTATCTCTCCGCTAGCAATTGTTCACTCACGTTTTTCTACGAATACTTTTCCGTCATGGCCATTAGCCCACCCTTATCGTTTCATCGCGCACAATGGCGAGATCAATACAGTTAAAGGTAATCGAAACTGGATGCGTGCACGCGAATCTCTACTTGAAAGCAGTTTAATTCCAGGTGATTTAAAGCGATTGTTCCCCATCGTGCAGATGTCAGGCAGCGACTCGGCATCCTTTGATGAAGTTCTTGAACTTCTTTACCTTGGTGGACGCTCACTTCCACATGCAGTATTGATGATGATTCCCGAGGCATGGGAAAACCATGCAACCATGTCTGAGGAGCGACGAAATTTTTATGCATTTCACGCATCCTTAATGGAGCCTTGGGATGGTCCGGCCTGTGTAACGTTTACTGACGGACACGTTGTAGGCGCAGTTTTAGATCGCAACGGACTTAGGCCATCACGCTTTTGGGTGACGAAGGATGGATTAGTTGTTCTTGCCTCTGAAGTTGGAGTTCTAGAGATTGCACCGCAGAACATTGCCCGTAAAGGACGTTTGCAGCCAGGAAAGATGTTTCTTGTTGATATCGAGGCCGGTCGCATTATTGAGGATGATGAGATTAAGGATTCACTTGCAACGAATGCCCCTTATGCAGATTGGTTGCATGCTGGAATGGTCAAGCTGAGCGAACTTCCCTCTCGAGAACATATCGTCTACCCACATGCATCTGTTGTCCGACGCCAACGCGCTTTTGGCTATACCGAAGAAGAGCTTCGCATCTTAATTACTCCAATGGCCCAAAATGGCATGGAAGCCCTCGGTTCCATGGGAACGGACACTCCTATCGCGGCGCTTTCGGATAAGCCTCGATTAATTTTTGATTATTTTTCACAACTTTTTGCCCAAGTTACCAATCCACCGCTCGATGCAATTCGTGAAGAGTTAGTTACAAGTCTTGGAACATCAATGGGACCTGAACACAATCTGCTCGATCCCGGCCCATTTTCATGTCGCCAAATATCACTTGCATTTCCAGTAATTGATAATGATGAACTGGCAAAAATTATTCATGTTAATGCCGACGGTGATCACCCTGGACTAAGTGCGCATGTCATCCGAGGCCTCTTTTTTGTCGCCGATGGTGGTGACTCACTTCGTGAACGCCTCGATGAAATTAAATTAGAGGTCTCTCAAGCAATCAATGATGGAGCGCGCATCATTGTTTTATCAGATAGAGATGGTGACACAGAAGAGGCACCCATCCCATCGCTATTGCTCACATCAGCTGTCCATCACCATTTAATCCGAGAAAAAACGCGTACAAAAGTTGGATTAGTTGTTGAGGCTGGAGATGTTCGAGAAGTCCATCATGTGGCTTTGTTGATTGGTTATGGCGCAGCCGCGGTTAATCCCTATCTGGCTATGGAGAGTGCTGAAGATTTAGTCTTGCAAGGGGTTATTACGGGAATCACTCCCGAAAAAGCCGTACGCAATTTGATCAAATCTCTTGGTAAAGGTGTATTAAAAGTTATGTCGAAGATGGGCATTAGTACGATTGCCTCTTATACCGGCGCGCAGGTCTTTGAAGCGGTCGGTTTAAGCGCCGAAGTTGTTGATGAGTACTTTGTTGGCACAACTTCGCGTTTGGGCGGAATCTCCCTCGA
>JAYTTL010000228.1:0-5256 GCA_043745325.1 Actinomycetes bacterium | reverse complement strand
ATGTCCAGTCATACTCGGCCCTAGAAGCTAAGTCTGACCAGACATTGACCTTTCAGTGAAAGGATCTTCCCAACGTTCTTCAGACAATTTCAAATTCTAAGGCCACTTGAGTGACCTGAGGTTGTAGGCTTTCTTGACAATCGCTAACCCTGTTGCTGAGCTATTAACGTCCGATGAGTCGCAAAAACCCCCAAGAAGTAATTCGCAGAATGGCCTCGAAGGCGATGGCAAAGGACATTTTACTTACCCCATGTGCTCGTTCAATAAATGTGATTGGGATTTCGCCCACTGATGCCCCACGCGTCAGTGCTCGTTGGGTCATCTCAATTTGAAAGCAATAGCCCTCACTTTTAATTGTAGAAATTTCCATTCGCTGCAAAAGCTCCACATCATAAATTCGAAAACCCGATGTTACGTCTTTGATGCCGAGGGATAAGAGAAGATTGGCATAAGCGTTGGCTCCTCTTGATAGATATTCACGAAACTTACTCCAGTTTTCGATTCCGCCATCGGCTACCCACCGCGAGCCAATCAGCAACTCACTCGAACCAATCCACTCCAACATCTTTATTAAGTCACTGACTTGATGGGATCCGTCAGCATCCATTTGAATAATGCTGCGATAATCGCGCGCTAGTGCATGGGCAAAACCGGTTCGATAGGCACTGCCCAAACCTAATTTGCCGATTCGAGAGATTACCTCGACGCCAAGTGCTCGGCATACTTGCGCGGTTCCATCGGGTGAACCATCATCGACAACGAGAATATCTACGGCAAGCAGCTTTAGAGCACCTAGGAGCGCCTCGATACTTTCGACCTCGTTGTATGTAGGAATAACGACAATAGAGGTATTCATGCGCGCGGATGTGCCTGCATAAATACTTTTTGCAAGCGGGCAGGTGATACATGCGTATAAATCTGTGTTGTTGCAAGAGAGGCATGGCCCAGAATCTCTTGCACTGTTCGCAAATCAGCACCACCCTCTAACAAATGTGTAGCCGCTGAATGGCGAAGCCCATGAGGACCCATCCGCTCAATGCCTTCGATTGCACTGAGCGCGTCATAAACGACAGTTCGCACTGTACGTGGATCTATTCGCTTACCTCTTGCTCCTAAAAAGATCGCTGCTCCTGATGTCGAGTTCACTAAAGTTTGACGACCATCGCTCAACCATTTCTCCAAAGCTTTAACGGCAGGCCTTCCCATCGGGATCACGCGCTCTTTATTTCCCTTACCTAAAACATGAATCGTATTTCTACTGTAATCAACATCTGGCAGATTTAAGCCGCAGATTTCTCCCACTCGCGCCCCCGTTGCATATAAAAGCTCAATCATTGCAACATCACGAAGCGCTAATGGCGTTTCCTCTTCACCTGCACGCATAGCCATCGAATCCATCGCCAATTCTGCCTGCCTCACATCTAATACCTGTGGCAATGTGCGATGGCCCTTTGGAATTGCAAGAGCTGCCCCAACATCGGCAGCAATGATGCCATTTTTAAAAGCCCACTTAGTAAATAAGCGTACCGATACGGCCCGCCTCGAAAGCGTTGTGCGCGCTCCCCCTTTTACGTTCTGGTTTGCCAACCAAGAGCGTAGGTGAGTGAGTTCTAGTGTCGAGGCATCACTAAGCCCTAGTTTTTCAAGATGGATAAAAAGCAATTCAAGATCGCCCATGTATGCACGGATTGTATGCACCGAGAGATTTCGCTCGATTTTTAAGTGCCGCTCAAAAACTTTGAGCACGCTCCCAAATTTCTTATTCACAGATACAGGCTACCTTTTCAAAGTCGAAAAGTTAACCCTTTTCGATGCGTCGATTGGCTAAATTCCAACATTGACTGAGTAAAAAACCTTTCATTACCTCTCGAGAGTTTATACATCGCTCTCCATTTGAATCACGTCATTCACGAGAACTCGAACTCTCTGCCCAGCATTTAAAATTACGGTCACAGTAAATTGACCAGCACCGTTATCATCAAGTTGAGTCACTGAAATCAACTTCCACACCCACGAACCGTTCTTGGCCTTCGTGCCCAATAAAAGATTCGCCTTTTCATTGGCATATATCGAACATAGGCCAACATCCAAACTCTGAAATCTATTTATTTTCATAAAAGTAAGCGAATGAGCGAAGAAGCCAATGTTAACGGAGGCGACAACTTCTTTTGAAATATTTGAACTCCCAATAATTTTGATTGAAATCTGCTTCGAAGTAGTATCTGCGAAGACGCCAGACGCTGCTTTTAAAACACTGATTAAGCAGTTTCCTTCACTTATTCCTGCGATGACGCCTGCTTCTGAAATTGAACAGATTGAATCTGTAGAGGTGTTATACCTTAATTCTCCAAAACCAGAGCCTGCAACTAAAACCGATGCATAACCGCCATCAATGGAATCTGGGTCGTACATTGCAGAACCTAATCTGGTTGCAACTTCAATCGATTTTGTTTCACTTAACTTTTCAGTTGGAATGGCTAAAACAACTACGCTCTGAGTGATGACAGGGGCAGGGGCATAACTCTCATTTCCAGGTTGAAAAGCCTTTAAAGAACAAATACCAGCGGCCACTGCATGAATCTTTTCAAAATCTATTGTGCACACACTAGGTGTATTGCTCACAATCTCAACATTCAAGAGACTACTCGATGATGCAATCGGTGCTTGATTTTTTCCACCAACTGTCATTGGGGCAAGAGTTATAAAGGCAATTGAATCGTACTCAAAATTAGTTTTACCCATATTAACAACGAAATCAAACTTATTAGCATTCGGTTCGAAGCCCACACCCACGATGATTGGTGCAGGATCAAGTGCGCCATTCATAATTATGGAGGAAGTAGTAATCACCGAAGAAGTTGCCAATGCTTGCGGCATTGCAATAATTGACGATATGAGGAGCAGTATCGGGAGTAGTTGCAAAAAAAACCATTGTAAACAGAGTTTTTTTATCACTTAATTCTTTTGAGCGCAATTTCATAATATCAACTTCTGATTGTGATCACTAGCGTGAGCTGTGAATATTAGTTAATCGTGTTACTTTTCTTTCGACGATATCCATCAACAGGATTTTAATGTAAATTCACGTAGTAAGAGTGAGTGCGCCCACTCAACGAAAATACACATTTGCAAAAATGGATTGAAGCGTGGGAAGGTTTCGAGCAATTCTGAAGGTTTTTGGAGGAAATATGAGAGTTGGCACCGACTTCCTCTTAAGCAAATTTGAGTGTACGCTCAATAAAAATATAGACTGTTGACAAAATAGATACCCGCATTAGATTTGATATATGGACCTCAGTGAAGATTATCGTCCCAATAAATTGAGTTTTATCAGTCCTGCGGGCGTAGGTGTTACTAAGTATTTAGAGGATATCTTTGGTTTTGTTACATTTTTAACAAATAGGGATCACACACTTCAGGAAATTTTGAACCACTTAAATCTTGTTGTTTTCAAATCACTTAATGTGAGGACAGTTTCATTTCTCCAAGTAAATCAAAGTAATGAATTAGTGGTAGCAGCGCGATCAGGTGTTTCAAAGGAACTGACGGCAAAATTAAGGTTGTTTTATAGTTTGGATGATAAGTATCCTGGCGTTGATGCGATTCGAACTTTAAGTACCATTTGGATAAATACATTGCCAGATTGGGGCGATGAATATCCATTGATCAGAAATTATCCCTTCGGTAAATTCGTTAAAACTTACTTGGCAATTCCTGTATTTGTTACTGGTACCCCCGTTGCAGTCATCGCAATATTGAGTAATTCTAAAATATCTCAAAGTGTCGATACGGATGCTTTTTTGAAAGCAATTGGACATATTTTGTCAATGTACATGTATCGAAATATTGTATCGTCACCAGCGGAAGAAGAAGATAGAAGTCGCAGTTCGAATGAAAAGTTGAACGAAATTGAAGGTAGCAATCTCACAGATCGCCAACTAGTAATTCTTCGACTTATAAGTGAGGACCGGACTAATTTGAGTATCTCCCAATTCCTTGGTTATTCTGAGTCAACAATTCGACAAGAGATTATGAAAATTTTCATTAAGTTAGGCTGCACTCATCGCAAGGAAGCCGCCATAATATATAGAGGTTACATTTCGCTTTAATCAGTTGCGATTCCAATAAATGTCTCTAAAATTCTTACTTCATCCTTTGCGATAGTCAACAGCAATATTCTGAATCAGTTCGAAGACTATTCAAAGTCAATAATTCGACAAGAGATTACAACGATATTTGCCAGATTACGTTGAAAGACACCCTATGAAGCTGCAGGGAATTATTGGGGTTATTCCTCACCCCCAATAGTCCTGATATATAGCGACTGAGAATTGCAATTGTCCCGATAAATATGGAGTATTCGCCGGGTGATTTTCGTCTATAATTCGGGGCAGAGCGTCACAATGCGGGCAATGCGGGCAATGCGGGTGATTCGGAGATAGGGAGGTGAACCCGAAATGCCTTTGGGTCATATCTCTGAATTTGTAATTTTTTTAACAAATAAGGATCACACACTCCAAGAGATATTGAATCACTTGAATCGTGTTGTCCTTAGATCTCTCGATGTGAGTTCAGTTTCACTTTCGCAGTTAAATGAAAATAATGAGCTCGTTGTGGCAGCTCGATCAGGGGTTTCAAAAGAGTCTGTGCTTCATATGCCGTTAACTTATAGTTTAGATGACAGGTATCCAAACGTTGATGCGATTAGGACTTTAAGTACTATATGGGTAGATACGTTGCCAGATTGGGGTGACGAATACTTATTAATGAAAAATTACCCCCTTGTGGAACTTAGCAAAACTTACTTGGCAATTCCTATTTTTGTTACTGGCACCCCAGTTGCCGTACTCACATTAGTTAGTTCTACCAGAATTGCTCCCAATGTCGAGACTGACGCATTTTTAAAAGCAGTTGGACATATTCTATCGATGTACATGTATCGAAATGTTTTATCTTCACCAGAAGAAGAGAGAAATATCACTCCGGATAATTCCTCGGCTGCAACTATAGGTAGCGATCTCACAGATCGACAATTAGTAATCTTGCGACTTATTAGCGAGGATCGAACCAATTTAAGCATCTCGCAATTCCTTGGCTATTCTGAGTCAACAATACGACAAGAGATTATGAAAATTTTTGCAAAGTTAGGTTGCAGTCATCGAAGTGAGGCAGCCAAACTGTATCGCAGCTACTCAAGTAAGTAATAAATTAGTGTGTAATTTTAGAGATAAGAATTAACTTAAAGTGTATTGTTCG
>JAYTTL010000227.1:0-5260 GCA_043745325.1 Actinomycetes bacterium | reverse complement strand
TGCTGCCCACTTGTCGTGGTCTTTAGATTTAAAACATGCACTCTCTGAGTGAGCGATTTTTAGCAATTCAGGCTCGGAAGTTAAACAGTGAGCATCGGCAGCAAAACAACGAGGGGCAAATGGACAACCAACTACTGGCTCGCTCAGATTCGGAGCCTCGCCAGAAATAGAGAAGAGTCGATGTACTGAAGCATCAGGATCTGGCGCGGCTTTCAATAGGGAATATGTGTATGGGTGAGTCGGATTATTGAAAGTAGAGTCGACAGTTCCCGACTCAACAAATCGCCCTGCATACATGACTTTTATTTCATCGCAAATTTCGTTTACTACAGCTAAGTCATGAGTGACAAATACAATTCCTAATCCAGAATTCTTTCGCAACTCAAGGAGCAAGCGAAGGACTTGAGCTTGGATTGTTACATCAAGCGCGGTTGTTGGCTCATCGCAGAATAAAATTTTTGGCGATCCTGAGAGCGCGATTGCAATTGCAACTCTCTGGCGTAATCCTCCTGAAAGTTGATGAGGGTATAAATCAAAGCGAGATTCCGCGTCAGATATTCCGACCTGCTCTATAAGTTTAAGTGCGGCCTGTCGAGACTGGCTAGCGCTTTGGCCTAATCGATACCGTGGAACTTCAGCAATTTGATTTCCAACGGTTATGACGGGATTAAGAGCAGCGATTGCATCTTGAAAAATCATTCCGGCTGTTTCTGAGAGTAGCGCCCGACGTGCCTTCTTTTCTAACTTAGCAATATCCTGCCCGGCAAAATATATTTTGCCAGATGAAACATGGGCATTGTTTGGTAGCAAACCCAAAACTGCTTTTAAAGTAATAGATTTTCCACTTCCCGATTCACCCACAATACCGATTGAATCTCCACTATCTATATCGAAGGAAACACCCCGAATAGCCTGAAGTAGTCCGCGATTCGTTTTAATTTCAACGCATAGATTTTCGACCGAAATTAAGGGAGTACTCATTTAGCGCTCCAAACGTGAGACAAGGCCATCGCCAATAAGTGAGAGCGCGAAACCAACTATGACAACCATGAAGCCCGGAATTGTTGCTAACCACCATTGTTGCAAAATATAGGGTTGACCTTCTTGAATCATTGAGCCCCATTCGGCAGTTGGAATTGGAACCCCCAGACCTAAGTAACCTAGTGAAACAATCGCCAAAATACTCAAGACAATATCACTCATGGAAAACACAATCGCTTGGGAAATTACATTCGGAAGCATATGGCGGCGCAAAATTCTCGAAGTTGGTAGCCCAGTGAGTCTAGCCGCATGAATATAATCTAATTCTTTCGCGACTAAAACATTCGCTCGCACAATTCTACAATAGGCAACCCAACCAACTAAGGTAATTGCAACAACAATGCTCTTGACGCCTGGTCCAAAAATAAAGACCAATGCAATTGCTAGAACATAAAATGGAAAAGCGATTACGGTGTCAACTACTCGCATGACCGATGAATCGAATTTGCCACCAAACCAGCCTGTCATGAGACCGAGAGAGACGCCAATGATAAAGGGAAGTAGCACTGCCAATACACCTATAGTCAGATCTACTCGTGCACCATACATTAGGCGTGAAAAAACATCACGACCCAATGCGTCAGTACCAAGCCAGTGTGCGCCAGTCGGGCCGGAAAGTGTTTGTAATAAATCCTGTTCAGTCGGGTCATATGAAGTGATAAGCGGAGCAAAAATTGCAGCAAGAACAAGAGTTCCGAGAATGCCAGCACCGATATAGAGAGTCTTTAACGATTTCACTTCAATGCCACCCTTGGATCAAGAGCCGCATGAATAAGGTCGGTTAATAAATTAACAAGGACAACAACCAAAGCGAAGTACAGCGTTACACCTTGAACAATTGGGTAGTCACGTTTAGCAATTGCATCAATCATTAACGATCCGGTCCCAGGGATTACAAAAACGCGCTCGACAATAACCATCGAGCCAACAAGATAGGCGACATTTATACCAAGAACAGTGACTGAAGCAATAACTGCATTTCTCAAAACATGCACGAAAGTAATGCGGGTTTGTGAGATTCCTTTTGCTCTAGCGGTCAGGATATAGTCCGAGTCAAGAATTTCTAACATGCTTGCCCGCAGACTGCGAATTAAAATGGGTGAGAGTAAAATTGCAATCGTCAATGAAGGCAAAAATATAGATCGCAGGTGTTCTGGGAATGTGTCTCCAAAACCGCTAACTGGAAATAATGGGAACTTAAGTCCAAAAAGAAGTATCAGCATCACGCCAATCCACACTTGAGGCATGCCAAGGCCAATAATCGGAATTGCACGTACAAGTTGATCGCGCATTGCGCCTCGTTTTGACGCTGCCAATATCGAAAGTGGCAGCGCAATTAAAATAGAGAGGATAATTCCGCCCGTTAGTAGCATTCCGGTTTCCGGAAGACGCCCAAGAATTAATTTTGTGACCGGCTCTTTATTGCTAAAACTTGTACCAAGTGAGCCTTGAAATAAATCTTTAATAAAATTTATGTACTGAATCAAAATTGGCCGATCAATTCCAAGTTGGTGATTGATAAGTTTAACGCGCGCAGGCGTGGCGTTTTGACCTAATAAAACATCTGCTGGATCACCTGGAATTAAATGAACAATCGTAAATACTGCAACGGAAATGCCAAAGAGAACGGGTAGCGTTTGAATGAGTCGCTTACCTACATAGGTTAAGTAACCCACTTTGATGCCACCCGTTCTCTCTGTTAAGCAGTTATTTTAGATCTCAAAGGTGTTAAAAGGATTAACCCTTTTTAACATCTTCCATGTGGTAGCTGTATGTCGGAGTTACTGCGAACCCAGTTATATTGCTACGCCATGCATACTTGTAAGGTGCGTTGTAAAGGAAGCCCATCATCGCATCTTCAGCAACTTGCTTCTGAACGAATGAATACGCGATTTGACGAACTTTAGGATCAACATTTGTTTGACCCTTCTTTACTGCTGCAATAACTTTAGCGTTTGAGTAGTTAGTGTAAAAAGCGTTTGTGCCGCCTTCTGGACTCAAAGCGAAAGTAAGAAGTTCATCAGGATCTGAAATATCCATAGTCCAACCCGTAGTTGTCATCTGGTATTCCATTGCCTTCTGAGTCTTGCGCTTTACGCTTGGCTCTTGTGTTTTGATGACAAGTGTTATTCCAAGCTTCTTGAGTGAGGCCTGAAGAATTGATGCAACGGCAGTATCTTCAAGACTTCCACCGCTAGCCAAGAACTCGAGGGTTAGACCCTTCTTGAACTTCGACTTTGCAAGCTCATTTGCTGCCTTCTTCATGTCGTACTGGATGCCCGGTGTTTTTGCATCATAGAAGCCAACATTTGGCGCAAGAATTGAGTTTGAGGCAAAACCATTGCCTGAGAGAACAACCTTGATAAGTGCTTTGCGGTCAATTGCATATGAAATCGCACGACGTACATTCACATCTGATAGCGCTGGAACTTTGTGGTTGAAGGCTAAAAAGCGTGACTGTGCCGCTGGGAAAAGACCGACCTTAATACCAGGTGCAGCTTTTAGAGATGCAATTGAAGATGCTGGCGGCTCTTCATTGATATCTGCCTGTCCACCTTTGAGCATGAATTCACGTGTGTTGTCATCAACAACGTACTTCCATGTGACTGAGTTTAGGTATGGCTTTCCAGGCTGCCAGTACGTACCGTTAGCAACGAGTTTGATTTCAGTACCTGGTGTCCAGTGATCAAGCTTGAAAGGGCCTGTACCTATTGGGCTCTTGAAGAAATCGGCAGCAGTTGCTCCACCATAATTATTTTTCAAGATTGAGTTGCTAAAGCAGGCAAGGTCTGAAAGCAACGGAGCCCAAGGAAATTTAGTCTTAATAACGACTACATCGGCAGATGGGGTGGAAATAGTGTCGATTGCGGTATTGAGGAATCCCCATCCATCTCCAGCGGTTGCTTTATCCAATGAGAACTTAACATCTGCTGATGTCATTGGTGTTCCATCACTGAATTTAATATCTGTGCGTAGTTTGATAGTCCACGTTACTTTGTCAGACCCTACACTTGCACTCTTTGCAAGCCATGGCTTCACATCTTTACCATCTTGAGTAATCATGAAAAGTGGCTCGTACACTTGCTGTTGGATAAATATGGAGTCATTCTGTGCGAGGTCAGGATTAAAAGATGCAAAATCCTGGTTACGTACAAAAATTAAATCTCCAGTTGGGGCTGCATTTGCTGTAATTGGCACGACTACTGTTGCAAGAATTGTTGCCGCTGCAAGTAACCCTCCAAGTACTAACTTTCTTGATTTCATACTTTTATTTTCCTGTCTTCTCGGGACAATGTATGCACGATTCACTCTCAAAATTTCATTGCGAGTATGTTTGCACACATCTGTATAGTGGAGGTTAGAGTAAAAATTGCTTTTGTACATCTAAAAATTACATGAAGAATAGATTTCTTTTGTTATCTCTTTGTTATAACTCTAAGGTGGTTAGAAGAGTGAGTGACCGCCATCGATGGACAGACATTGCCCAGTAACCCAATCAGACTCCTGGCGAGTGAAGAAAGTCACACCATTTGCGATATCACTTGCCTGCCCCAATCGACGCGTTGCAATACCGGCCAGTAACGTAACTTGACCTTGCTCGCCATAACTTTCCCACTGTGCAATTGTTGATGGGTTTGAAAGTACAAAGCCTGGTGCAATGCAATTGACCGTGACGCCAAACTGTCCAAGTTCATATGCCATTTGACGCGTAAAAGCTATCTGGGCAGCCTTTGCTGAGGCATATGCCTGAATTCCTGTAAGGCTCACACTTCGACCGGCACCTGAAGATATGTTAACAATTCGCCCCCATCTTTTTTCCTTCATTCCAACTACAACGGCTCGTGTGCAGAGGAAGGTTGTTTGGAGGTTTGCATTAAAGATTTCGATCCAATTCTCATCGCTAATCTGCTCTAAAGGTTTAAATGTCTGACCAACGACGCCACCCGCGCAATTAACTAAAATATCGACCTGACCAATACCGTTAAAGTATTCATGAACAGCGTCAGAGTTAGAGAGATCTGCCTGTTCACGATCGACCCCATAAACTGTGTGGCCCTGTTCCCGTAAGGCATCAACAATCGCACTGCCCATACCGTGTGCTGCGCCCGTGACTACTGCGGTTTTTTTATCGCTCATGGACTCATACAACCATCAATAGTTAAATTGCGAAAGTAGGGCTATCTTTTGCTGACGAAAGGGTTGGTTAGTATGGAGATTA
>JAYTTL010000226.1:0-1446 GCA_043745325.1 Actinomycetes bacterium | reverse complement strand
AGACAGTTGGCCATTCTTGAAGAGACCCGCGCAAATGAGGCGAGTAAAGTTGGCAACCAAGCGAAAATTTGGAAGACCGGCGGGCCAACCGGCGTATCGCGAAGTAGGACATCTGAGGAGCAAAGGTTCAAAGCCGTCGAATTTGCAAGGCGACAAGTATTAGCAGGTAAGCCCTACGTCTGGGGGAGTGAGGGACCAAATACTTTCGATTGCTCAGGACTTGTTTATGCCGCTTATAAGTATGCCGGACTTGGATGGCCGAGTTGGGATCGCCTTAACTCAGGTTTGTACTACACGTACACAAAACAAATTCCAATAGCCGATATGCAACCCGGTGATCTTATTTTTTACTCATACAAGGGAACTCAGGGCACTATCCATCATATGAGTATTTACGCGGGAAATAACATGATGTGGGAGGCCCGTTCGACAAAGACGGGATTGCGTTTTTCCAATATTTATAGTGTTGAGGGGATGATGCCTTTTGCAGGAAGAGTTTGATTTTTTCTAAATAAAACTTACGTAGAGGTTAGAGAGTTGATACTCTTCGTGTGGCATTTGAAAGCCACACGGGATTTATTTCAACACCCCAACCTGGTGCTGATGGAATTTCAATCCTTCCATTTTCGATTTTAAATGGATTTCCTAGAAATAAATCTCTTTGCCAAGGGTAATAATCGAAGCCTTCAATAGAAAACTCTAAATACTTTCCTGGATTGGCAATCGCGCCGAGCAAATGCATCGTGCATATTGTGACTAATGAAAGATTTGCACTATGGGGGGTGATTGGTAGCTCGGCTTTTTTTGCCATTTCTACAACTTTTAATGTGCGCCAGACTCCACCTAAATACATGATGTCGGGCTGTAAAATATCTACGGCTCGCATATCAATCATTCGTTGCCACGTTACCAAGTCCCAATCTTGTTCGCCGCCTGTTACATCTATCGAAAGCGCGTCGGCAACTTGTTTGGTTTCTTCGAGCTCCCAATATTTACATGGCTCTTCAAAGTGTGAAATCCCTTGCGCTTGAAGTAATTCACCCACTTCAATGGCACGTTTGGGTGAAAATCCACTATTACCATCGACTAATTTTGAGATTCCCTCTCCTAAAGCGCCGGAAACAACGGCAACTACCTCTTCAGTGCGCCCCGGCCACTCATCGACGTCGTCGCCACATTCGGCCCCCACGCGCCACTTAAATGCGTCAAAGCCAAACGTGTCGCGTAGTTCTACAAATCGCGCCGCTTCTTGTTGTGGTGCTATATCTCGTCTCATTGATGAGGCGTATGTGCGCAGACTCTTGGGCTCTCCTCCCAACAGCGCAACCACTGGTTTACCTTGCGCGCGTCCACACAAATCCCATAATGCAGTATCTAATCCAGCATTTGCCCGACATCGATAGCTTCCGGGGAATTTGTGTTCTTTCGCTTCAATTAAAGTTATTA
>JAYTTL010000225.1:0-1459 GCA_043745325.1 Actinomycetes bacterium | reverse complement strand
GCGGTCACTACACACTGCCAGACAAGGCAATCAAAGTTGTTTACCGCGCGGACTCGTCGGGAACTTCCGAAAACTTCACAAACTTTATGAATAAATCTGCTCCGACAGTATGGACAAAAGCAAAGGGTAAAGTTTTCAAAGATGGATTCCCAGGAGATATCAACGCTATTGATAACTTAGGTCGCGTTGTTGGTGCTGCATCTTCAACTGGTGTTGCACAGTTAGCTGGAAAAACACCTTACTCAATCACATACGCTGAAGTTAATTATGCCCTAGCTAACAGACTCAAGATTGCTAACGTAATCAATGCAGCCGGCTCATCGGTCGCTCCGGATTCAACTGGAGTAGGTGCTTTCCTTGCATCTGCGGCACAAGATGCGAATGGATACTTAACGTACGACTATGCAACTAAAGAAAAGGGCGCATATCCATTAGGAATCCTCTCTTACCTTCTAGCGGACACTTCATATTCGGATAAGAACAAGGCGGCAGCCGTTAAGGCCTATGCCACTTACATCTTGAGCACTAAGTGTTCTAAGGATGTCGGTGGACCACTTGGGTTCTCGGTAATCGATGGAGAGCTGCTCAAGAAATCACTGGCTCAGGTAGCTAAAATCGGTTAAAGCTTTTTCTAATCGAGGGAAATGAGCGCCCAATCGCGGCAACGCGCTTGGGCGCTCTCCCTATTTCTAAAGGAAAAATTTTTGCGCCTATTAACCCAGCGGCTTCAAATAGTTGTGCCGAAGGCAGTGGTGAATTTACAAAGAAAACGAGCTAAATTGTATCTGCCAACACCAGCGCTGATCGCTTTGATCGACGCAAATTAATTGTGGCCATGGATTTCCTGCGAGGAGTTCTGACCGTATTCGTAGGAGTAATTGTTCTATTCAATAGAGATTCTCTGCCTTCATTAAATGATTTAGGTTCCATCACGGATTTAAGGACTAACTGGATTTTGTATCTAGTATTGATGGCGACGGCATTTCTCTTTGGTCTGGCCGAAGTTTTACGCGATAACACGGCACAGTCACTTATGCCTTCGATAGTTGCTAAAGAAAATCTAGAGAAGGCGAACAGTCGCATGTGGTCGGCTGAATCGTTGACTAATAGTTTTATTGGTCCGCCGCTAGGGTCTCTATTAATAGGTATAGCAATTTTCTTGCCATTTTTCTTTGATGCCATCTCATTCTTTTTTGCCTGTGCACTCATTGCAACTCTTGCCGGCAACTTTAAACTATTACAAATAGATGTACCGCGCGAGAAAATTAATTTTAGAGTTGAGATTAGAGCGGGCTTTGATTGGCTATGGTCTCATCAACTTCTGCGACCTATGGCGATTATTTTAGGTTGTTTAAATGGATTAGTCGCAATGGTTAGTGCCACATATATTTATTTATTTTATTTGCGCAAGAGGTCCTGCATACCTCCGTTTTTGTCTTTGCAATTCTTGGAACTGCTG
>JAYTTL010000224.1:0-5323 GCA_043745325.1 Actinomycetes bacterium | reverse complement strand
TTCACGAAAGCGCGGGTAGATCATTTTGGGGAGTGATCTTTAGCGAAGTAGGCGGTTGCTCGTCGCAGAATCTCCACTTCTTGTTCTAAGACTCGATTGCGACGACGAAGTTCGCGATTTTCAACCACTTGGTTTGAGATTGGAGTGCCTGCATTTTCACCTTCAACCTTTTCAAGCCACTTATAAAGCGTGGCAGCCGAGATGGGCGAAATCAATGGCTACTTGACGCATGGACGTTTGGCGCAATCGAGCAACTTTTACTACGTCATCTCGAAACTCCTGAGGGTAGTGCTTTGTCATAAGTTGATCTTTCCCTGGAAACTCTGTCCAGATTATAGAAGTCAACTAAACCGACATCACCGCCCTCTCACCGATTTTATATTCAAGAGTGTCTGGACTAGTTGCACTCGATTTGAATTTTGCTAAGAATGGGAAGAGATCATTATTAACAAAGACTCTTATATCATCGCCTATTAACGCAATGTTGTGATCAATCTTGCCATCTTTAGTTTTGGGAACAGCCCACGCAGACCAGCGATACTTTCCAGAAATGATAGGTGTATATTTTTTATTTCCAAGTTCGGCACGGACCTTGCGGGCGCTTTCAAGATCATCAATGTATTTTAAGAAAAGGATCCACGAGGATTGCTCGACGTAATCGAGCTCGCTAGAGCACCCAGCATCCTTGTGGAGAATGTCATCGATGTTCTTGAAGGCGTTTTCAAACAATTAGGTCAACCTCTCGTCAGTCTATTCGCTAGCCATATTCAGGCAGGTTGCCACTTTTCGTGAAGGATACATGCAGAGACCGACACTTTACAGATTGTTTCTCAGTTCTGACATCGAATCTCCTATTTTATGCTCAAAAACAAGCCCAATTCCATTGTCAGTTCTGCTGCCGACGACAGACATGTAGAAACCATTTCGACAAGCCGCGCCTAAACCTCCCACTAGTGTGTGGCCCAAACAATCACAAATTCAAAGAAATAATAACTGAACGTGTACCCCATGTCAGGGCTTCCTGTTACTCTCCAAGTCACGGCTATTTTGGGCTAGTAAAAATAGTGTCAGGGCCGTAGAGAAGGGAGAAATTAATGAACGAAGAGTCAAATGCGAATGAGGTTAAGCCACCTTGGTTTGCAGACAAGTTAGTCTTGGTATTGACTTATCGAATCAATCGAAGGCCAACTATTCAAGGAAACCTATTTGCCGAGCAGCCAGAAAGTTTTTTTGACCATGTAGCAGAATGTTTAGAGTTCGGCTTTGAAACGATTACTAATCGCGGGCATGAAAGGCATTGGCGATTAGGAAATCGAAGCATCGACCCCCAGGCAAATTGGATTTCAGGTTGGGTTGGATTCCATTCCGAAGATGTAGAACAAAGAGACGAATATGATGAGGCAACCTCGTCTTGGCTCTCAGAGATTGTAGGTACTGAGCATCGCTCGACAGCACCATTTGTAATTTCGAAAGAAACTCGATTTTTGTGTATCGCTAAACATCCGAACTTTTCTCTTGGTGGAATCCCGAATGTGTTTGAAGCACTTCTAAATCTCGGTGAGTCACGGCGCGATCAGGTTACAACTACATGGTCAGTCGAACCAGTTCTCGACCAAGTCGACTTTGAGCGTTGGTTGGCTGAAATATCAGTCGTAGAAAGTGTGACATTTACCGTAAAACGACCAAACCCCGACGCTGCAGAATCGTTTAAACAGATTGACGGCCACATGAGCGCTACTGGCGCAGGAACTCTCACTCATAAATTAACTCCTAGTGACAGTGCGCAAGGGCTCACTAAAGATTTTGAAAGAGATTCGATTTCAAAGGGCTTGATGGAAATGGCACGTAAATCATTCGCGCGAATTAAAGCTTCTGGTAAAGCTGAAGCGGGTGGTAAGAAATTTTATGATCAGAATAAGAGTGTTCGCAAAGAGCACGTATTGCTGCCATCGACGCGCGAAGAGGCTACAAGGGCATTAATCCGATTTGCTAGGGCACAGAAGCTAGAAGTCAAGAATGATGAATAACCCACGCAGCGAAGTTGGGTTTTTTAGTTCACTTGGAAGGTTTAAAATTTCGCAATATCTCTGGCCTGATGGTATCCCGGCCTTGTTAATTGGCGTAGGCGGCGGTCTTTCATTAGTTATCTGGGGGACATCCGTTGAACGTGAAGATGTTATCAATAAAGGACTATCGATTTCGGGAGTACTATTAGGAATTGTTTTTGCCGCTTTTTCAATTCTATTCGCTGTAATTTCGGATGACTATCTAAGGCTATTATCGAAGGTCGAAGGAGGAATCGCAAAATTCACCAGCCCGTTTATTTTGGCACTTGGTTTCCAAATTATGACCATATTTTTTGCAATTGGCTACATTGGATTGGTTTCTCACATAGCCGTATGTGTGTCTAATACAATTTTCGTTTTTTGGTCATTCTTATTCTCTTACTCATTAATCGATGTTTTAGCTCTTGGACGTAACGTTGCGCTTCATGGAACTCGAAGGGCCAATCTCGCTGTAGAGAATACAGAATTAGAAAGGAATGAAATTGGCGACTAAAACTCAAAAATAGGCTCGGGGCTCTCAAATACCCGGCCATCACTGCCAAAGACCAAGAAGCGAGTGAAGCCACGCGTAAACCAACGGTCGTGGGTCACTGTAATGACCGTTCCTTCATACCGATTTAGTGCTGACTCTAAGCTTTCGGCGCTCGCTAGATCTAAGTTATCGGTTGGCTCATCGAGAAGAAGCAAAGTTGAACCAGAAAGCTCGAGTAATAAAACTTGGAAGCGTGCCTGCTGGCCACCAGATAAAGAGGCAAAGCGCTGTTCGGCCTGCTGGTCTATTTCATATTTACGTAGAGCGCTTTTGGCCGGCCCTAACTGCAGTGAGTACATCTGCCAAAGAATTTCCAGCAAACTCTGAGTTTCAAACTCTGGGTGCGAATGAGTTTGAGCAAAGTAACCAATCTCAACACGTGCACCGATTTTAAAGTTGCCTGAATATTTAACGGTTGAGTCTCCTGAAATTAAACGCAAGAAGTGAGATTTGCCGGTTCCATTCTTTCCAAGAACGGCGATGCGATCACCAAAAAAGACTTCAAAGTTAAAGCTTTGTGTTAATCCCTCAAGAGTCAGATTTTCAAAGGTTAATGCGCGAAGGCCCGTACGGCCGCCCTGAAGACCAACTCGAACATCTTGCTCAATCGGAGGCGCCTGTGGTGGACCTACCTCTTGAAACTTTCGTAGTCGAGTCTGCATCGCATGATATTTATTTGCCATATCCGGGCTAATGGCAGCCTGAACTTGGAGAGTACGAACTAAATCTTTAAGTCTCTGGTGCTCTTGCTCCCAGCGAAGCAAAATTTCAGCAAATCGTGCATTTCTTAGCCGACGCGCATCATGCCATGTTGAAAACTTTCCACCATGTACCCAAGTTGTATTTCCATCAGCACCTTGCTCGAGAGTAACTATGCGATTGACTGTATTTTCTAGTAGTTCGCGATCGTGACTGATAAAGAATACGGTTTTCTTAGTTGACTTAATTACCTCTTCTAGCCAGCGCTTGGATGGAACATCTAAGTAGTTATCGGGTTCATCTAATAGCAAAGTTTCATCTGGGCCTTCAAGTAAAGCATTAAGAACGAGTTTTTTCTGCTCTCCCCCGGACAAAGTATTAACTTCGCGCTTTGCAACTTCGTCAAATGATTTACCGATTGCTGCGGTGCAACACACATCCCAGATAGTCTCATATTCATAGCCACCGACATCTCCCCACTCGATGATTGCTTGGGCGTAGGCGATCTGAGATTTTTCAGTATCTTTTTCATTCATTGCGATTTCTGTTCTTTCAATATTTTCGGCTGCATCGCGAATTCTCTTCGGCGCAACAGAGAGAAGCATTTGATGCACCGTAGTGTTACCACGTACCGAACCTATGAACTGGCGCATTACTCCAAGGCCGCCTGAGATAGAAACTTGGCCAGAATCGGGCGCTAAATCACCACTAATCATGCGAAATAAAGTTGTTTTTCCAGATCCGTTTGCACCAATGAGTGCAACTTTAGCGCCATCGCCTACACGAAAACTGATGTCATTTAAGAGAACCCGTCCATCTGAGAGCGTGTAATCAACTGCACTAACATCGATGTGGCCCATCAATTAATTGGCACTTGGTGAGTTGGATAATCAACATGGTCTAACGTCAAACCTTTAGCAACAAATACTAGGGAGTCTGGTACTCGCTCCTTGTTGGCTAGCATCGCGGAAATCCATTCAAGGCTATTGCGTCCCTCTGCGACACAGACAACTGCGCCAACTAAGTTACGGACCATTGAGTAGCAAAATGCATCGGCGGCTATATCTGCAATTAAATAGCCATCCGCATCACGCACCCATTTAAAGCGCATGAGATTTCGAACTGTGGTGGCACCTTCGCGGTACTTACAAAATGCAGCAAAATCGTGATTGCCTAAAAGTAGTGTGCTGGCAGTATTAAGGATGTCCAGATCTAATGTGCGATACCAAGGCGCAACATCTAATCGATGCACGGGCCAAACAAGCTGATTGCCATCCAAAATCTTATAGGTATATGTTCGCTGGGTTGCAGAAAATCGCGCATGAAATGCGTGAACCATGAGGGTCACTTTTTTGATGCGAATATCTTCATCCAGCATGCAGTTCAATTTAAAGGCAAGATCTTGGAACTGCATTGTTTGAGGTATATCAACGTGTATTACTTGTCCACGTGCATGAACTCCGGCATCGGTGCGGCCCGCGACAATTGTTTCGATACTGTACTGGGTAATTGTTGCGAGCGCGCGCTCTATCACTTCTTGGATTGTGCGTTGATCTGGCTGCTTGGCCCAACCCGAATAGTTAGTGCCGTCGTAAGTTAAATCAAGGCGCAAACGAAGAAACCCACTCTCTGGGGAGAGAGTGGGTTCCGACATAAGAATATTTTTCTAAGGTGTTAAGGCTTAGTTATCTTTCTCAGTTAAAACTTCGATTACCGCCATAGGAGCGTTATCGCCCTTGCGTGGCCCAATCTTTGTAATGCGTGTGTATCCACCATTACGTGTAGCAAAGCGAGGTCCGATAACGGTAAAGAGTGTATGAACTACTCCCTTATTCGAAATCTGAGCCATAACTTGGCGACGAGCAGGAAGATCACCCTTCTTAGCGAAAGTAATGAGCTTTTCGGCTAATGGACGCAGGCGCTTAGCCTTTGCCTCGGTCGTTGTGATCTTGCCGTGCTCAAACAACTGCTCTGCAAGCGTGCGTAGGAGTAACCGTTCGTGTGATGGGCCTGAACCCAGACGAGG
>JAYTTL010000223.1:0-1463 GCA_043745325.1 Actinomycetes bacterium | reverse complement strand
TGTCGCCTCCGCTGAAGCCACCGCTAATCGCCGTTGTGGCGGCTGTTGTCGCTAATGCTACGGCTACTGGAATTAAAAACGGCATGCACTCTCATTATAGTCGTAAAATCCGTTACTACCAAATAAATCATGCTGATTCGTCTTAGCAAACTTTGGTAACTCGTCCTTCCTCATATCACGATTCCTAGGGTCGTCCACAATAACACCAAGATACCGAAACGCGTCCGCCGCATCTGATGCCCAATTATGCTCCGGCTTGTTCTTAAACATTTGCTTCTCTTCGTCAAATTCCTTAACATAACTGTTAAGAGCGTGAATAAGTGGCTCCGTCTTCACCTCGTCAAATAAACACTTGTTCAATACCTGACGAGCAGCGTTAATCCCGTCGTCAATAGAAAGCTTAGGCACAATGTCAAACCTTATACCATGCTCCGCCATCGTCTCAACTCGCGTCTTACCCGTTCCCCACTCCGTCTGACAAGCATCATGCGGTGCCCAATGAGTGCCGTACACATACGGCTTAGCCTTGAACATCTTCGCGTAATAAGCTGCTCCCTGACCTGATGCCTCATGATAATCAATAATACAAACACGAAATCCAATCTTCTGGAAAAATATCGTTGCATTAGTATCGCCGACACCTAAGTCGCTAACCGTATGCACCGGTACCAACGGCTCCCAAGGGATACGGCAAATCCTTGCCTCCTCACGCACTCGCTTCAATTCCTGTGCATAATATGCACCCTCCATCGCTGAATCCCAATTACAGTAAAATTCCTGACTGATAAGCTGCTCAGTCATTCCCATCTTACGCTCCTCCTCAATATCATCAGGTGACACAACTCCCGTATCCAATACCGTCTTAAGGTCGCAATACCACTTAGGATTATCTCTCGCCCGCTTGTACATCTCAAAACCATGGTTCTTTCCGCGTGGCGTATACACAAACCATACCCAACCCTTGTTCTCCACAAGTATCGGACGCAAATAATCATAAGCCCTCGGGTTCTGTAATGAATACTCGTCCATGATGATGCCCACAGGGTTTGAGCCTATAAGCGCATTTATATTTGAACCGTCAGTACCAGCAATCTGATAAGCCGAACCGTTCTTCAATTCAATCCTCATCTCAGTCTGATTAGTCTGGGTTCTAAGCGCGTCAGGAAACGCACTCAGCAACGGCTTTCCGGTCTTGTCCATTCCGTCCCACATCACTCGACGACCTTGGTTTAATTTTGGAAACACATGCAATATAGTGCCCACGCGCATCTGACTAGCCATCGCCGCCCAATGTGCCGTCGCGTAAGATTTACCCGCCCTGCGATGCCATACAGTAAGTGCATGACGACCACCATTCTGGAAATATTCAAACACCGGTCTCTGGTATGAACGAGGTGTCCAATTATACGGTAACGTTATTGTCTCTGACATTAATCTCCAATGGGATTTTATTCTCGCCTACA
>JAYTTL010000222.1:0-5356 GCA_043745325.1 Actinomycetes bacterium | reverse complement strand
AAAGAATCGGATCCATCGAACCAAGAAGGCGCATATTTCTAATGGTGCGACGCATCATACGGCGCAAAACATACCCACGGCCTTCGTTACCGGGTATTACTCCATCACCAATGAGCATCGCCGAAGTGCGTGCGTGGTCGGCAATAACCCGCAAAGAGACATCTGACTTCTCTGATGAACCATACCTAACACCGGTTAACTGCGAAGCTTTCTGTAGAATCTGCATCGTGGTATCAATTTCATAGATATTATCAACGCCTTGCAAAATCGCTGCCATTCGCTCTAGACCAAGACCAGTATCTATGTTTTTCGCTGGAAGTTCGCCCACAATCGGAAATCCATCTTTATCGCCGCCGACCCCACGCAGGTTTTGCATAAAAACTAAGTTCCAAACCTCCATATAACGATTCTCATCGGCCATGGGTCCACCATTTTTACCATACTCCGGGCCACGGTCGTAATAAATTTCAGAGCAAGGCCCACATGGGCCAGGTATCCCCATAGACCAAAAGTTATCGCTCATACCCATACGCTGAATGCGCTCCTTTGGTACTCCGATTTTCTCATGCCAGATATCTGCGGCCTCATCATCGTCAAGAAACACTGTGACCCACAGTTTTTCTTCGGCAAAACCATACCCACCGTCATCAATTGAGCGTGTCAACAACTCCCAAGCAAGGGCAATCGCACCTTCTTTGAAGTAATCACCAAATGAAAAGTTTCCACACATTTGAAAAAAAGATGCGTGGCGAGTTGTCTTTCCCACTTCATCAATATCCAAGGTCCTGACACATTTTTGAACGGAGGTCGCACGCTTAAAGGGAGGGGTGATTTCGCCGAGAAAATATGGCTTAAAGGGAACCATCCCGGCATTTACGAGCAGAAGGTTTGGATCATCGGCGATCAAAGATGCCGATGGCACGACGGTGTGATGTAAGCCCTGTCGATTCTCACTCTCGAAAAAGCGCAGCCAGCGCGCACGGATCTCAGCGGATTCCACTAGATAAAGTTACTCGGCCTTCTTTTTCGAGCGCGCTTTTTTTGTTGATGCTGCTGAGAGAATAGCTCCTGCAACTCTTACTGCCGCACCGTTTTTACTGATAAAAGATTGAGTAACTTCACTAACCTTTTCCGAGAGATCTTCAGCATTTTTGGTGATGCGATTGATGCTCTTTAGCGGACCGTTAACAAGGGTGATTGTTGTATGAACTTCTTCAATAAGTGGGGCGGTTTCATCGATTATTGACTTGAGTGAGAGCTTGGCTTCATCGATAAATCTGCCAACTCGCACTACGACATAACTCAAGGCGATAGCGATAATAAAGAGCGCGCATGCCGCGATAATTGTTGCAATTCCACCTGGTCCCATGTTGTTAGCCTACCTGAGGGATGTTCTTGGGGGCACCATCAATGCCGCTCTCTCTGCGCTGCGCAGCAGTAATCGGGGTTGGTGCTCCCGTTAATGGATCCCCACCGCTTGCCGTCTTAGGGAAAGCAATGACTTCGCGAATCGAATCTGAACCCGTGAGTAAGGCACAGACTCGATCCAAACCAAGGGCGATTCCACCATGCGGAGGTGGACCGTAATTGAATGCTTCTAATAAAAATCCAAATTTAGAGGCAGCCTCTTCCTCACTCAAACCTATAATTCGAAAAACATCTCTCTGCATTTTTTGATCGTGAATTCGAATAGACCCGCCACCAAGTTCGGTGCCATTGAGGACAATGTCGTATGCATATGCCAGAGCGTTCTCTGGATCTGTTGCAAAGGTGGTTGCAAACTCTGGCTTTGGACCGGTGAATGGATGATGCACTGCAGTCCAACCACCATCATCGGTTGGCTCGAACATTGGAGCGTCAATGACCCATAAGAATTCCCACGCGCCTTCGGCGATTAGTCCAGCTCGCTTTCCAATTTCCAAGCGAACAGCCCCAAGTAGATTCAGCGATGCCGTGCGCTCTCCGGCTGCAAAAAATATTGCATCCCCTGGCTTTGCCCCTGTTGCATGCGCAATTCCGGCCGTTTCAAGTTCACTTAAATTCTTAGCTACCGGACCGCTCAAGGATCCGTCAAGGTTTAGAAGAATGTAGGCCAAACCTTTTGCGCCCCGAGCTTTAGCCCAGTCCTGCCAAGCATCGAGTTCGCGGCGAGGAGAGGTTGCACCTCCTGGCATAACGACTGCGCCAACATAAGGAGTTTGGAAAACTCGAAAAGTTGTAGCGGCAAAGTAAGCGGTCTGTTCGCTTAGTTCATTGGCAAAGCGTAAATCCGGCTTATCAGAGCCAAACCGAGACATAGCGTCGGCATACGTCATTCTTTGAAGTGGAAGGTCGATCTCAACTCCGAGGGTGTCCAACCAAATTGTGGCAACGATTTTTTCAGCTACCGCCAGAATATCTTCTTGATCAATAAATGACATCTCTATATCTAATTGAGTAAATTCAGGTTGTCTATCGGCGCGAAAATCCTCATCACGAAAACAGCGAGCAATCTGATAATACTTTTCCATTCCAGCAACCATGAGCAACTGTTTAAAGAGCTGTGGCGATTGAGGAAGGGCATACCAACTTCCTGGCTGCAATCGGACAGGTACTAAGAAGTCGCGAGCACCTTCAGGAGTCGATCGTGTTAAGTAAGGCGTTTCAATCTCAAGGAACTGCTCTTGCTCCATGATACGACGAATTGTCGAAGTTACTTTCGAACGAAGTCGCAGGTTTGCTGCTGGTTTTTCGCGACGGAGATCTAAATAACGATACTTCAGACGAACCTCTTCGCTAATGTCAGAGTCATTTCCACTATCGACAGGAAATGGAAGAGGCGCAGATTCACTCAGCACGAGAACGTTATCGGCCATGATTTCAATTTCACCCGTTGCAATCTGCCTATTTTCATTTCCAACTGGTCGCGCCATGACCTCGCCAGTGATCAATAAACACCACTCGGCACGAAGTGCTCCAGCGATTTTTTCATCGCGAATGACGACTTGAACCCAACCGGTTGAATCGCGAAGATCAATAAAGGCAACGCCGCCATGATCTCTACGCCTGGAAACCCATCCTGCGACCGTGACGGTTGAGCCTATATTCGATTTTCCTAAAGTGCCGGCGTCGTGACTTCTTAACATAATAAATGTGGCTTCACTTTCTACAGGGCGTTGATCAAGGTATCAATCGTAACCGATGTCGAAACACCAGTGCTCATATTTTTTACTTCCACACTTTGACTGACAATTTCAGCATCTCCGAGCACGATAACGTTACGGGCACCACTCTTATCAGCTGCCTTCATCGAGCCTTTGAGGGATCTATCTCCAAAAGCAATATCAACTATTTTTCCATTCATTCGAAGCTTCGTGGCAATCGCCAACGCCATGACCATCGCGCCATGGCCTAAAGGAATAATAAAAAGATCAGAAACAAAAGCCTGTGTTGAAATCACGCCCTCTGCTTCAGCGGCCAGCAGAGCACGGTCAACTCCGAGTCCAAATCCAATCCCAGAGAGTTCTTGACCTCCCAGCTCGTGCATAAGACCGTCGTAACGGCCTCCCCCACCAATGCCCGACTGGGCACCTAGCAGGTCATGAACAAACTCAAATGTTGTGCCTGTGTAGTAATCCAAACCACGCACCATTCTTGGATTGAGTTGGTAGGAAATGCCCATTGAATCTAAATATCCCTTCACCACATCAAAGTGAGCACGTGAGGCATCGTTTAAGTGATCCATCAAAAGCGGTGCATTCACCATTGCCTGCTTAATTTCTTCACGTTTATCGTCAAAGAGTCGCAACGGATTGATGAGTGCACGGGCCGCAGTTGCCTCATCTAATTCAAGGGTTGCAATATATTTCAAAAAATCAATTCGATGTTTCGCGCGAGACTGCGCATCTCCCAAAGATGTAATCTCTAAGTGGTATTTTTTTAGACCAATAGCTTTAAATCCCGCATCGGCGATGGCAATAACTTCTGCATCGATGGCTGGGTCATCCAGACCAATTGCTTCAATGCCAACTTGATAAAATTGCCGATAACGACCGGCTTGAGGCCGTTCGGCCCGAAAGAATTGACCAGAGTACCAAATTTTTATTGGTAGTTGTCCACGATCTAAACCGTGTTCGATAACAGCTCGCATCGCACCAGCCGTGCCTTCTGGTCGAAGTGTGATTGAGCGATCTGCACGATCTGTAAATGTGTACATCTCTTTGGAAACGACATCGGTTGATTCACCCACTCCTCTTGTAAAGAGCTCGGTTGCTTCAAATACTGGTAGCTCCATCAACTGATAACCCGCTAATTTCGCTGGTGCAATCAGGCATTGGCGAACAAAGTCGAATGAACTTGATCGTGGTGGAACGTACTCACTGACCCCTTTGGGTGCTTGAATCTTTTGACCGCTCATCAGTTTCTCGCTCTTAGTGTTTTCAAATAAGGATTTTCTTTACGCTCGCGTGCAATCGTGGTCTCAGGACCATGGCCAGGCAATACTCTTAGGTGATCGGCAAGTGGAAGAACTTTCTTGCGCAACGTCTCCTGCATATCTTTAGCCGATCCGGTCGGCGAGTCAGTGCGACCAATCGTGCCCGCAAAGAGGACATCCCCGCTAATGAGTAACTCATTGGAGACTTCAAACATCAATGAACCTGCCGTGTGGCCCGGAGCATGTATCGTCGTGAAGCTAAGTCCAACGAGGTTGAGTAACTGCGCATTGCGCAATTCTCTAACATCCTTTGGTTCGCCAAACTCCATGCCCGCTAATGTCGCGGCAAATTCTGAACTTAAAAGTTTCTCAGGGCGAGCCAATGCCAGGCGGTCTTGGCTGTGAATATAAGTCGGAATGTCGTAACCATCGGCTATAGGTCGAATCGAAAATGTATGGTCGAGATGGCCATGGGTTGCAATCACCGCTACTGGCTTTAGTTTAAATTCATCGAGAATCTCTAGAAGTTGCTGGGAAACATCGGGCATACCGGGATCGATAACCACGCACTCTGCCCCTGCCGCAGTAGCGATCACCCAGCAGTTCGTAGCAAACATGGGGGCTTGGAAGGAGGCGACCAGCATCGGTTCACTCCTCCACTCATTCCAGGTGCTCATAAATTGCACACTTAGGCGATTAAACACCTAGACGATTAAACACCTAGACGATTAAACACTTGGGGCAGGTACAGGGTACCTTTTACCCACCTAAACGCTCAATTCACGTCTATCGGCCAACGCCGGGAGACCATGAAAAAACATAGCGACGTTCTCACGAACAACGCGCTGAAAGGATCACCACCATGACCGATTTTGATTCACTTATTCACGCAAGTGCAGCAACTGCGCTGATCGGAGATCCTGCAGCATTTGGACGGGTAGC
>JAYTTL010000221.1:0-1469 GCA_043745325.1 Actinomycetes bacterium | reverse complement strand
CAATTATTAACCAGAAGGAAAACTGGAAATCTGGAGATAAGAAGAAGCAAGTTAAATGTATCTATGTTGCTATCGGGCAAAAAGGTTCAACGATCGCTGCAGTTAAAGGCGCACTTGAAGAGGCCGGTGCAATGGAGTACACAACCATCGTTGCATCTCCTGCCTCCGACCCAGCTGGCTTTAAATACTTAGCTCCATACACCGGCTCTTCAATTGGCCAGCACTGGATGTACAAAGGCGAGCATGTTCTTATCGTCTTTGATGATTTATCAAAGCAGGCCGAGGCCTATCGTTCAGTCTCATTGCTTCTTCGTCGACCACCAGGTCGCGAGGCATATCCTGGAGATGTTTTCTATTTACACTCACGTTTATTAGAGCGCTGCGCAAAGCTCTCCGATGAACTCGGTGGCGGTTCGATGACTGGTCTGCCAATCATTGAGACAAAGGGAAATGACGTTTCTGCTTTTATTCCTACAAACGTTATTTCAATTACCGATGGCCAGTGTTTCTTAGAAACAGATCTATTTAATGCAGGTGTTCGGCCAGCGATTAACGTAGGTGTCTCTGTTTCTCGAGTGGGTGGATCTGCTCAGACTAAGGCGATGAAGAAGATCGCTGGGCGTCTACGCCTTGACCTGGCACAGTTCCGTGAGCTTGAAGCTTTCGCAGCCTTTGGCTCTGATTTAGATGCGGCATCAAAGGCTCAACTTGAGCGCGGCGCCCGTATGGTTGAACTTTTGAAGCAGGGTCAATACTCACCATACTCTCTTGAGCATCAGATAGTTTCAATCTGGGCCGGTACATCAGGTGCGCTGGACTCAGTTCCAGTTGCCGATATCCGCCGCTTTGAGTCCGAACTCCTAGAGTTCATTGGTCGCGAACGAAAAGATATATTTACAGTAATCTCAGAGACGAAAACGCTTGAGGATGACACGATCAAAGCGATGGAAGAAGCCGTGACTGCCTTCAAAGCACTCTTTGCACCGAGCCATGCTGAGGCAGTTTACGAGTTGCCTGCCGACGCTCTGGATTCAGAAGTTAACGAGCAAGTTACGAAGTATGTTCAGGCACCGGTGAAGAAGTAAAAATATGGGTGCCCAACTTCGCGTTTATCGCAGACGCATGCGATCCGTTAAAGCGACTAAAAAGATTACGAAAGCCATGGAGTTAATCTCGGCATCTCGTATCGTTAAAGCGCAGCAACGGGTCAATGCCTCAACTCCTTATGCAAACGAGTTGACTCGTGCGGTATCTGCAGTTGCTTCCTTCTCATCAACTAACCATCCCTTAACCACGGCTAGCGAGAATCCAATTCGCGCCGCGATTTTGATTATCTCTGCAGATCGAGGAATGGCCGGGGCTTATTCAAATAATGCAATTAAAGAGGGCGAGCAGTTAGCGGCGCTTTTGAAGGAGCGTGGCTTGCAGACAACCTCATATTTGGTGGGAAGAAAGGCTGTTAACTACTA
>JAYTTL010000220.1:0-5359 GCA_043745325.1 Actinomycetes bacterium | reverse complement strand
CTAAGTGAACATCATCGCGTGTAATCGAACCATCTGGTCCACTACCGATTAAAATAGTGAGATCCACGCCATAATCTTTAGCAAGTTTTCGTACCGGAGGTTTAGCTAGGGCAATAATTCGATTCGTTGATTGGACAAGCGCGACTGTAGGTACAACTGGTATTGATTGGTTCAATGTGTTCGAAGGGCGCGATGGGGCGTTACCACCATAGTTTCGCGGTGCCCGCCCTCGACGCTCCCCTTCTTCATTTCTTGGCCCTGAACCCACCAAAATCTCCGTGCGTTCAGCGACGGCTTTGACCGCAATTCCATCGGCCACAATCGTTGCAATCAGTTGAATTCGAATAATTGGAACTCCCACTCGAACCAAGGAACCCTCTGGTGCAAGTAGTTCGAGTACCGTGCCTGCAAATGGACTTGGAAGTTCAACTAATGCTTTTGCCGTTTCGATTTCGACGATTGGTTGGTTGACATCGATTTTTTGACCAACTGAAACTTTCCATTGAACAATTTCAGCATCCTCTAAACCCTCACCCACATCGGGAAGTCGAAACTCAAAGATTGAACCAGTTAATTCGGCCATCTCAGTAGTTCATACTTTTCTCAACGGCATCGAGAATACGTTCGGCATCAGGCAAGTAGTCGTCCTCAATTCGGCTGGGAGGGTATGGCACGTCATAACCAGTCACCCTCATTACAGGAGCCTCGAGTTTATAGAAACATGCTTGACTCAAACGGGCAGCGAGCTCTCCACCAATTCCGCCAGTACCTGGAGCTTCATGAACGACAACCGCGCGGCCAGTTTTATTTACTGATTCTTCTAACGTTGACATATCTATCGGACTTAGCGAGCGCAGATCAATAACTTCAAGCTTTACTCCATCATCGGCTGCGAAACGGGCCGCTTGTAAACAAGTGGCGACCGTTGGTCCGTAACCGATAACAGTGCAATCTGAACCTTGCGTTAAAACCTTGGCGCTATACATATTTAATGCTCCGCTTTTATCGGCTTCGATATTGACCTCACCTTTTTGCCAATACCTGCGTTTTGGTTCTAGAAAAATAACTGGGTCGTCGTTGGCAATAGCTTGTTGAATCATCCAATACGCATCGTTTGAATTGGAACAGGTTACAACTCGAAGTCCAGGTGTTGCAGCAAAGTATGCCTCTGGTGATTCACTGTGATGTTCGACAGAACCGATTCCACCACCGTAAGGCATTCGTATGGTGATGGGCAGAGTAAGTGCACCTGCCGAGCGATATCGCATACGCGCAAGTTGGACAACAATCTGGTCAAAGGCAGGAAAGACGAAGCCATCGAATTGAATTTCGATAACAGGGCGATAACCGTAGAGCGCTAATCCAATAGCGGTACCTACGATTCCAGATTCGGCCAAAGGTGAATCGATGACCCGTTCTTCTCCAAAATCTTTTTGCAGACCATCGGTTACTCGAAATACGCCACCGAGCTTGCCTATATCTTCTCCCATCAGAAGAATTTTGGAATCAGAATCCATTGCCCGACGCAGGCCATGATTAATCGCATGAACGATGCTGAGTTCGGCCATGCTAATTTTCCAACGATTGGATGAGAATGGCTTCGACTTCGGCGCGCTGTTTTTCAAGATTGATATCGGTGTCAGCGTACAGATGGTCAAACATTGATGAAGGTTTGGGATCTGGCAGCTCTCGACACTCATCGCGCATTCGCTGTGCCAGAGCACTCGCTTCGCCAGCGATTTGAGCTTCTAACTCTGCGTTGAAAATTCCCTTGGCTTGTAAGTAAATCTGCAGCCGCTTGATGGGATCGCGCTCTCGCCAGAGTTCAACATCGCTAAAAAGCTGGTATTTAGTAGGGTCATCCGAGGTTGTATGAGCACCCATTCGATATGTAACAGCTTCAATTAACGTTGGGCCTTGGCCCGAACGCGCACGATGTAGCGCCTGTTGGGTAACTTCGTAACAAGCAATGACATCGTTGCCATCCACGCGAATGCCAGGAATCCCAAATCCAACGGCGCGCTGAGCAAGTGGGACTCGACTCTGACGCCTTGTCGGTTCAGAGATTGCCCATTGATTGTTCTGACAGAAAAAAACAACAGGGGCTTGATATGACGCTGCAAACACGAAGGCCTCATTGACGTCACCTTCACTCATTGCACCGTCACCAAAGTAAGCCATGACGGCTTGATCTTTTTCTCTCTCACCACTTCCAACGCAACCTGCGAGTTGTGCACCCATCGCATAACCGGTGGCGTGTAATGCATGCGCCCCGATGATAATTTGGTAACCATAATCGCGATACTGATTAGCATCCCAACCTTGATGCATCGTTCCTCGCCAAAAACGTAACATGTCCACTGGATCTACTCCGCGACACCAAGCCACGCCATGCTCTCGATAAGTTGAAAAAGCAAAATCTTGTTTCTGCATTGCGCGTGCAGAGCCGATTTGTGCGGCTTCTTGTCCGAGCAAAGGCGCCCAAAGCCCAAGTTCGCCTTGGCGCTGCAATGCCGTTGCTTGATCATCAAGGGTCCGAACTAAAACCATGTCGCGATAGAAACCAAGAAGTTCTACTTCACTTAATGTGGATGTGAACTGTGAATCCTCGACGACAGATCCATTGCTATCAAGCAGTTGAACGACGGAATCGAATTGATCCATCGGGCCTCCGGATATAAGAGCGCAAGACAAGGCGTCGAGCTTGTTTAACTGAGTTCAATGATTCTAACCTTAGCCGCACCGAAGGTACAAGCATTACAAGAAGAATGAGCGGCGCATCACCTAGCCTTGTGAGACACCTTCGGTCTACATTCCAGCGATTTAATCCTCTTAAGGGTGACAAAGGAGAGGTATCGGAGGAAAATTCTTAGCGATAATACGTCTTTCCCGCTGAAGCATTTAGAAGTGTTGTACACGATCCCGCCCAACGACAACAGTCATTGCTGTATTGCTCAATACATTGACACTGACAGATTGATTCGCGGTTGGCCAGGCATATTTTTTGGTAAAACCTTCCATACCTGTGGCATGCGGAGTGTTCTTCAAAGAACTGATGGTAACTCTCATTTCTGGCGAAGTATTCAGTGTTTTCAGTGATATTTTAGAAAAAACCTATCTATTAGCGTCTAATGCAGATAAAGTTTCAATTTCCTTAAGGAGGAGAAATTGTCACTTCCCAATAACACATTCAATAAACTTCGATTTTTAAGTTTTGCATCACTGATAAGCATGTTTTTGCTAACGAGTATTGTGCCTCAAGCCTCTGCCGCCGGTGGCTTTAATAGTTATGGTTATAACTATGGTGCACGAATATTTTCTGGACCAGCCGATGGCGCGGACAACGTCCTTGATGGAACGGTGTGGGGAGATCCAACGTATGCTGCCGATCACCTAGTAATGAAATGGAACTCTGCATGGGATGCTTGCAATGCCAATGGATACGACAATCCAAAGTATTGCGCAGGCGCGTGGACCACCAACGATTGGAATGGAAAAGTTCCTGGTGGCTCCGGTTGGGTTGAGCATGTAAAGATTATTTGGGTCGGCTCTGCCGCCGAAAGTAGTGCTTACTGGGTAAATGGTGGATATTCCCTTTGGGGTAACTATGAAGTTATTTCCGATAGGGCGATGGATCCTGATCACGTCAAATTTATCTTTGCCGCAGGTAAACCAAGTGGTTTAGGGTTTTCCAAGTAGTATTTTTTAGCAATTAGCCTTGAAACGAAGGGACATTACGCGAATTTAACTTCCGCATAATGTCCCTTCGTTTTGGATGGTATTTTATTCGCTTGGGTTAAGTATTCTTAGCCACCTAGCGTTCGTAGCTCAACGGATAGAGCATCTGACTTCGGATCAGAAGGTTGGGGGTTCGAGTCCCTCCGGGCGCACCATGTGATGTGTCGATGCATAAGAGACTCATGTCCTCATTAGATAAGAGACTCGATTTTGACTTTCGACCTAAGTTTTAAGTGATTGGGATTTTTATTCTCTAGGAACTTCTCGCCCAGTAATTTTTTTCTGGTTTAATCAAATGGGTGCTAATGATTTCACCTGTCGCATCGTCAATGACTCTAACTTCAGATTCATCAACTAGCATCATGATCTTTCTATCGCGATGTGCGGCACCGATTCCTAAGTGATGGGTTATTCCGGCTCTGCGAAGGGTGACCTTGCCAAATCTATCGACGCGATCAAAGCGCACTCGGTAGTGACCAGGTGAGTCATAACTCATGTGTTGGGCTCTAACGGTGGCCGCATATGCCTTAGCCGGGGTCTGCATTCCAATTGCGCTATGCGGACGCTCATCGTTATAGATCGCCTTAAATCTATCGAGTTGGTCTTGCAACTCCTCAATACTCGTTGCCAGATCCTGCTGAGCAATCCACCTCTTGAGCGTTTGGTGAAATCGCTCAATCTTGCCTTGTGTCTGGGGGTGGCCGGGGTGGCCATTTTTTTGTTGGATACGCAGTTGTTGCAAGAGATATTCAAAAGCGTTTCTTCCTCCAACAAAGCGAGCTGTGTAAATAACGCCATTGTCGGTCAGGGTTGAAAGTGGTGCTTCATAGGCATTGATGCACTCTTTGAAGCTATCGGTGACGTGATGGCCTTTGACTGCGGGAAATGCTTTGCAGTAAAGCAACAGGCGCGAGTGGTCATCAATCCAGTTCAGCACTTCAACCCCTGAGCCATCTGCCAACCACAGATGTGTGAAGTCGGACTGCCAGGTTTCATTTGGTTGACTAGCAACAAAGCGCTGCATGTAGGCCTTAGGTTTCTTCTTTGGTTGGGCAATAACTAGACCTTCGCGATGGAGAATGCGCCAGATGGTGGAGGCGGCCGGGACATAGAGTCCTTCTTGCGCCAAGTGGTAGGCGATTGTCTTTGCCCCGTTATCTAAACCATCGCTATAGAGGTCATGACGTAGTCGGATGATGGCGGCCCCGACTTCACGGGGTACCGCCTTGCCATGGTGTTGAGGAGCTTTGTCGCCCGGGTCCAAACCAGCGATGCCGAATTGCTCGTAGCGCTTGAGTAATTTATAGACCCAGGAGCGAGAGAGCCCATAACGAATGCAGACTTGAGCCACACTCATCTGGCCGGCGATCACACTTAGAACAGCAACTTTGGACTTATTGGCACTGGGAAGAAGGGCAGGAGTAGGCATGGGCAAGCATCTCTAAAACCCCCAGAAAAAGTCTCTTATCTATCGGGACATCAGTCTCTTATCTAATAGAACAGAACACCTCCGGGCGCACATTGTGATGTCTCGAGACATGTGTCCCTCATGTCCCGAGACATATGTCCCTCTTTTCACTTTAGTTTTCTTGATCGTTTTGTCATTTCGTCCACCAACACA
>JAYTTL010000219.1:0-1471 GCA_043745325.1 Actinomycetes bacterium | reverse complement strand
CACCCCGTTGCAGTGTCAGTAAATGAGTAGTTACCCAATACATTGACAACAAATTTTGATGCGCCGGCAGATGGTTCGGCACTTAAAATTAAACCTGTTAAGCCACCTCCAGTAACGGTAATTGCACTTGCAAGGCTCCCTATTAAAAAGCCTCTTCGGTTAACACCTACTGATTGCACATTATTTCTTTTTATATCCTGTAGGGCATTTCGGATTCACATCTGAGATCTTCTTTATCGCCTTGCCTTTAACGCATGTGATTGTAATTTTCTTCACCACTGGCTTGGTTGTCTCAGATGGGCTGGGGGATGCCGTTGGAGTTTGTGTTGGTTGTGGCAAAGGGGTCGGAGATTGCAAGGGTGGGGTTGGTTGCAAGGGTTGCGTTGGTTGCGTGGGTTGGGTGGGTTGCATGACGGTTGAACCGCATGGAGGATTTACTGGGCCACCTGGGACAATTTTTGAATTCAGACAACGATCTCCCGAATATGGCGGGGTCCCTTGACCGGGTTTTAAAACCATCACATTTACATAGCCACCAAAACCGTGAGCAAATCCCCCACCAAATAACAGTATGTTGCCATCTTTATCCAAAACAACATCGGGATCATTCATCTCTGTGCCACTTAAGCGAGAGTCTATTTTTGCGGTGTCAAACCATTTTTCCTCTGAAAAAGTTAAACCATCGCTGCTGTGTGAATAGTGCAGACCATTTCCATTGTTATAAATCTTTCCAGTACCTTCTGGGTCAGCCCCGTTATCAAAATAGAAAACGGTTATTGAATTATCACTATGCCGAATTGCGGTTGGATGTTCTGCGCTTCTTTTATTATTTGGGGAGCCAACACCTATCCGAACTCCTGGATCGCGTGTCCAATTCACACCATCATCTGATGAGGCGCTATACATCTTCCAAGGATCAGGGCCGGTTCCAGCTCTTGGCAAACCGCTGAAATACGCTTTCCATTTACCCGTACTCAGTTGAACTACGCCTGGGCCAGTAAGTCCAGAGGGTTCAGAATAGTCTGAGGCTAATAGACAGTTAGCTTTCTCCAATGTAAATGTCAGTCCGTCAGAAGAAATTGAACAGTTTATGCCGCCACTTGATGTTGTATATAAACGATATCGACCGTCTGAAAGTACAACTGCACGGGGTTGTCCGTTTCCTTTATCTCCACCAAAGGCATTTCCAACCCGAGTGAAGCTCTTTCCATTATCTGCCGATTCGGCTATCTCAATGCCTTTATTTTGAGAGATGCACCAAATGACGATGAGGGAACAAATATTTGGCTAACTACTAGAACGAGGACGGTTAGACATTGCTTAAGCCTCATACCATGAATTTATAGGTGAACTTCAATTAATGGAAGGGTGCCAGTGGTCAAAAAAGTTAAGCCAATACTTGGTACCCAGCCGCTGAAACTGCACGTGAAACTTCGTCTGCATTTAAGGTATCGGTTGAGGTAATAATTGC
>JAYTTL010000218.1:0-1482 GCA_043745325.1 Actinomycetes bacterium | reverse complement strand
CAGAAATGTTCAAGACGTACGTTCCTGCACAAAGTGCTGGCGACCGTCTATGAATCCACGGCACTTACTCTACGAATTTTGCGCCGGAAAGTAGCTAGGCGTGGGACTAAGGTGGGGAGGGCTGCGAAATCCGGGACGGGGCTGCAATTCAAAGAAGATGTTCTGCTTATTGAAGACTTGCAAACGAATTGCACCCCCGTCCCGGATTTCACGAATTGGACAGACAGGGTGCCGGTTACGGCTTGCAACTGCCGTTTCCAGGATGAAGGAACGAGCGGTGCCACCGAGGGACATCGATCTTGCTGTGAAGGGGCCAGATTTGAGGCGAAACCAGACCGGCATACATTTAAGCCGAAGGAGTGAAACGATGGCCCTAACGAAGAGCACACGGAAATTTAGGTCATCCGCTATGCAATACACCTATAACCGTTTTATCGGACACGACCAGAAGCTCGCCGAGGAGTTCGAGGAAGAAGTCATCAATGCCGATATCGCTCGGAAGATTTATGACCTTCGAACGAAGGCGGGGTTGAGCCGGCGCGAGCTTGCAAAGAAGATTGGAACCAATGCCTCCGTTATCTGCCGCCTGGAGGACGCCGATTACGAAGGGAAGCGCATCGCTGCGGTGCGCAACCTCGAAAATCTAGCCTTGTAATATTAACTGGTGATAACTTCTTGATTTGAGAAAGTTTTTTTGTACAACAAGCATGTAAAATAATGCGACGTCTGGTAGGTTGATAAATTTTAACCAAAACATCTGAATCTAATTTTGAACTTTTTCTTGGGCTCCAATCTACTCAAGGCAAAACCATGCGTATGCTTAGGGGAGTTACTCAATTAGATTTCGATACACCGGTTTCAAATTGAATTGAGGGGGCGACCGCGCTTATGTCCTGCATTTTGAATTTACTGGTATAGGCCAACAAACGATCCTTTCAAAAATGTAAGTATCGATAGCGCAAGACTAAGGATCCGAACCATTTGGACCCTTAGACCGCCATGGGCTCTCCCACTGGACTGTGGAAGGTCCTGGAACCCCCATTTGCACCACTTTCCCCTTCAACTTGGGATTGCAAATTAATGCTGATCCGTGATACGTTCGTAAAGTAGTTGTTATATCTAGGGTAAAATGCAGAGGCCGTCGCAAGTTAAACTGCTCAGAAAATTTGAGAGTTTTGCGGCTGTTTACGTAAACAACCTTAAAGCTAGAAAAAGCTACTGCGTACTTCTTGGAGGATATTAAACGAAATGAACAAAACTCTCTCTCTTATTTTTGGTATGGCACTGGTCTCGGTTTCCACTTCAGCTGCTCTTATCACCAACGGTGACTTCGAGGCTGGCAACACCGGCTTCACTACCAATTACACATTTGTAGCCGCACCTGGTCCTTGCGCCATGTGTGCTGAAGGCACTTATACGGTTACCAGCGCCGGCCAAACTTCCAACAATTTTCATGGTTCTTGGAGCCCTGGTGTTAGCCCT
>JAYTTL010000217.1:0-5402 GCA_043745325.1 Actinomycetes bacterium | reverse complement strand
CTTGGTTGCTGATAGGTTTCCCTCTGCATTCAAGTGTTTCCGGCACCTGAATGCCTCGGGTTGTTAGCTCAGTTGGTAGAGCAAGGCACTCTTAATGCCTGGGTCGGGGGTTCGAATCCCTCACAACCCACCGTGTGATGTGTCGAGTCATCGTTTACTCATGTGCTGCGTCATCGTTTACTCCATTTTAACTTTTCTTGACATTTTCGTTTCTTCATCAATTAAGTAATTTGTCCAATAAGTTCTGGACGGAGCAATCTCATGTTGCGAAAGAATCTCACCAGTTTTCTTTTCAACAATTGAAACTTTGTAGTGATCAACAATGAGAAATACTGTTTTAAATTGGTTTTTAATTCCAACACCAAGATGATGCATTTTTCCAGCGCGCCTCATTGTTACTTTTCCAAACTGATCAACCTTGTCGTGTCTGACTCGGTAATGGCCTTCATTTTTTGCCTCTTGTGGTGTGGCCTTAATAGTTGCTAAGTAACTCTCTTGCGGAGTCTTCATTTCAAGTGCTCTATGTCCTCTGGCGGTATTGTAAATATGGCGAAACGCATCGAGTTGGTTTTGTAACTGTGGCAAAGTTTTCGCCGGTGGCTGCTGCATTAGAAATTTCTTCAAGGTGCTATGAAAGCGCTCAATTTTGCCTTGAGTCTGAGGGTGGCCGGGAGAGCCGTTCTTTTGTATTACTCCAAGATCTGAAAGCAGATACTCAAAACCATTTTTGCCTTTCATAAACCTTGCCGTGTAGACATTGCCGTTATCTGTCAACGTAGAAAAGGGCGTTCCATACTCACTTAGGCACCTAGTAAAGCTATCGATCACGATTAAACCAGTGACGACCTTATGTGCTGAGCAGGCAAGTAGATATCGAGAGTGATCATCTAGCCAATTGATGATCTCAACATCGCGCCCATTTGCTAAACGCCAGTGCGTGAAATCTGATTGCCAAGTCTCATTTGGTTGCATCGCCTCAAAGCGCCTGATGTATGCCTTTGGTCGCTTCTTCGGCTGCGCTCTCACCAGTCCAGTTGATCGCAAGGTGCGCCAGATCGTTGAAAGAGCAGGCACATGTTCACTTTCTTGACTCAAGTGCCAAGCAATGGAGGCTGCCCCGGCATCTAATCCTTGGTCAAGCAAGTGCTGGCGCAAGGCGCAGATGCGCAATCGCATCGCCTGACTCATCGCGCGCGGGTTGGAACGAGGGGCCCTCGAACGCGCTTTTAATCCTTCTAGACCACCAGCTTTGTAACGAAGAAGCAGACGATGGACCCATTGCCTGCTGACTCCAAAGCGTTCGCCCGCTTGTGATGGGGTCAAACCTTCATGAATAAGAGTCAAAACAATCACTTGGGATTTGGAGTTAGGTGTGGTGCTAGGTCGAATGTTTGCCATCCAGCAGAGTAAATGATGTCATGACACATGAGTAACCTATGTCGTGGAACAGAACACCTCCGGGCGCACTGCGGATTGTGTGCTTGTGGGTTTGTGTCGCATAAAAATACCGACATTATTAAATGTTTACATTGGCACTGATTCATAAATTTTCATTCCACTTTTATTAGGGCATCCGTTTGCAATTTCTATTGCAGTTTCCATGTCGGGCGCGTTGATGATGGAATAACCACTTACAATGCCCATCTCTTGAGTTATATCAATAGCCTTATTTGCCTTAACGTCTTTTCCATCAACAAGTGGGTTTCCAATGTCCACTAGGCTCTTACTTATGGAATGAAACCAACTCATCCAAGCATCCATTTGTTCTTTTGTGTTCTCGACTTCGTTATCCACGTTGTATAGAAATACAAATTTTTTCATTTCTTCTCCTTGGTCACTAAATTTTTCTGATATTGGATTGTGTGAGCATAATTTTCGAGGGTTTCAGTTCCGCTATCCCAATATGCGTGGAATTGCAGCAGCCAGTCTTGGATGCCTCGAAGTGATGCCCGATTGAGCGTAAGAAAATTTACTCGTCCACTTTTCTGACGTTTTACGATTTTTGCATTTTCAAGCAGTTTAATGTGCTTGTGAATTGCAGGAAGCGATAAGCCTTGTTTTAAAGCTAATTGACTAATGGAGGAGGGTTGAAGACTTAAACTATAAATAATCGCACGCCGATGCTCATTGGCCAGAGCATCGAACATGAAATCTAATTGTTGGGCGTTCTTCTTCTCATTCATTATGGTTAACTTATAGGTTAAGTTATTAACGTGTCAATAGAAAAGGCGGGTCGCTTGAAGGCCGTTCTTTGCGAATATAACTTTCTGAATAAAACAGTTACCCTGCAGACTCTATCCGCACCGAGAAAGGCATCTGAAATGATTGTCGAAATTAATGGCGCCAAATTAAATGTTGAAATTATTGGAAAGGGCGACGGTAAGCCCGTACTAATAGCCCACCATGGCGGAGGCGGAATCGGCTCACTTGCTGAACCAAAGGCAACCTACGGTCCGCTTTCAGATATTTTTCAAGTTGTTGTTTTTGATGCGCGCGGTTGTGGCAATAGCGAGATTATTGGACCTTACTCTCATGAACAGTGGGCGGCAGATGTAGATGGCCTGCGACATTGGATGGGCGCGGAAAAGATTGTTGTCGCTGGCGGTTCCTATGGTGGCTTTATCTCACTTGAATATGCGGTGCGATACCCAGAACATACCGCAGCTATTCTTCTTCGCGATACTTCTGCAGATTCAGATAACTTTAAGACACTTGAAGAGAATGCTAAAAATCAAGATCGTGTTGAAATTAATTGGGATAACTTCAACCGTTATTGGACTGGACATATTCGCGATGATGCCGATCTAAAGGCTTGTTGGGCAGAACTCATCCCGCTGTATGATTTTAATTACGACCAAAAGGAATCTGCTGCGCGCGTGGAGGCAGGTTTTTATCACCATGAAGCACACAACTACTGCTTTACGCATAACTCACCAAATTATGACTTGAAGCCGATTCTCCACACAATTATGGCTCCAACACTTGTCACTGTTGGTCGTACCGATTGGGTGACACCAGTCTCTTCAGCCCAAATTATTGCCGACGGAATTCCGAATTCGCGCTTAGTTATCTTTGAAAAGTCAGGTCACTCGCCTCAGTTTGAAGAGTTTGACTTGTTCCAGGAGGTTCAACGTAAATTTATCGCCGATTATTTGCCGCACCTAGTGGCCCCTGATGTACGGTAATTTAAGGTGTAATTATTTTTTCTATAGCGATAGCAATCTCTAAGAGTTCAATGTCGCTACCTTTTAATGTTGCCAATTGAAGTCCAATAGGCATGCCATCAGGTGAGAAAGCACAAGGGAGGGAAATTGCTGGGTCACCTGTAATATTAAAAACAGCTGTATAAACTCCCTCGGCAGCACCTTCTGGGGTATCAATGGGAGGCGTTGTTACTGGGGCAACATAGGGAGTTGAAGGCCGAAGTAATACATCACATTGGGCATACATCCCTGGGACCCTCAGTAGTAATTGCCGGCGGTGCTCCATGGCGTTTTCATATTGCTCCTGTGTTACTGATTGAGAAGCCTGAAGTAAACGAAGCGTCTCTGGACCATAATGCTGCGGCTCGTGTGAAACCTGCTCGCCATGTGTTTGCCAGATTTCAAAAAGCAGAGAATCTTCGAAAATGGAATCTAGTTCATGCACTAATGAATCATCAACCTCAACAATAGTTGCGCCGTGAGCAGCTAAATCGTTAATAGATTTTCGCACGGCAAATGCGACTTCTTGCGTGAGTGCAGGATGTCTGAAATCAGAGGCGAGCATTCCAATTCGCATGCCTCTGATTTCTCTAGGTTTTATTGGAGTCAGATCATTTGTCAGTCCTTGAAAAACTCTTATTGCCCATGCCACATCTTTTGCAAGCAATCCCACATGATCATACGTTGGTGATAGCGCAGTAACTCCTTTCAATGAGATGGCACCGTAACTTGGTTTGAAACCAACGCAGTTACAATAGTGGGCAGGTATGCGGATTGAACCTCCTGTGTCGGTTCCTATCGCAACTTCACAAACGCCGGCCCCGACTAAGGAAGCCGAGCCACCGCTTGAACCACCAGCAGTGCGTAACACATTAAATGGGTTCATAGCCTCGGCAACATCTGGGTGCGTAGCTCCGGCTGCGTATTCCAAGAGCGAACTAGTTGCAAAAATATCAGCCCCTAAATCGCGCAACTGTGAAATAACAGGAGCATCGTTTTCAGCTGGCTTTGATTTCATGTCAATCGGGTTGCCATTTCCCCGAGGCTGGCCGGCAATATCAATAATATCTTTGACAGCTATCTGCACACCATGGAGTGGTCCGCTGCCGTTGCGTATGGGTGCATCTATCAAATGAACAATGGCATTAAGTGGTTTGCCTGATCGATAGGCTCTTTCATATGCCGCGAGCAAACGCAAATTTCCAACCTCACAAACCCGCTCGCCCCGCTCAATCGAGTGAATAAGTCGTCCCACATGAGTTGTAAGTGGCCCATTTAGATCTCGCATTAAGTCATCAACTTCAGTTTTTCGTTTCCGAATTGCTAGGTCACGATAAATACCACTATGCGTCTTTGCGCTCGAGCGATTAAAAGCAACAAGTCGAACCAAAGACCCTTCAAGATCATCTGGGTCGAAACCATCAAAACTCTCGGGTTTTACAGGGGATTGGGCCAGAACCTCTTTGGCAATAGCAAGCATTAGTGGTTTGAACTCTTGGCTTGCAAGGGCATCGGCAATTGAGAGATCTGAAACAGCTCCTGCATACAACATTGCGCCGTAAGCCTCTTTGCCCCAAAGAAAGCCCAAAATATTATTCGTCGCCTCTGCGTATGGAAGGCAGGCTACTAACTCCTTCACTCTCGGTGTGATTTCATTAGTAAAGAGTTCTCCGACCCGAAATGTAGCTATATTGCCCTGCAGAATCCGGCCGGGTTCCAAATAATCGGCCCCGAAATTTACAAAACTCACAATCAATTTCTCTTCACCAACGACTGCTATAAGTTCATGTGCAGTGAGCCCATTTTGAAATGTAACGACATATCCATTGGGAGTAATTCGCCCACGCAAAAGTTCTGCGGCAGCGGCTGTGTGGTGAGATTTTACCGCTACAGCAACATGTTCAATCTTTGGTGGTAATTGGTCTGGTGTTATGGCTTTTGCAGAAACCGTAAAGTTTTCGACAGGACCTTCGATGCGAAGTCCATTTTTGTTGATGGCATCGACATGAGACTGATCAAGGTCGCATAGTGTTACATCATGCCCTGCTCTAATCATGTGGGCACCTATCGTGCCTCCAATGGCACCCGCTCCAATAATTGTAATCTCCATACTAACCAACCCTTTCGTCAGCAAAAGATAGCCCTACTTTCGCAATTTAACTATTGATGGTTGTATGAGTCCATGAGCGATAAAAAAAC
>JAYTTL010000216.1:0-5409 GCA_043745325.1 Actinomycetes bacterium | reverse complement strand
CAAAAAAGCTTGGCCTGCCAGCAGGAAGCAAACCGATGGACCTCGTTTTCCATGGTGGTTCAGGCTCACTTCTTTCAGAGATCCGTGAAGCCCTTGATTATGGTGTTATCAAGATGAATATTGATACCGATACACAGTATGCATTTACGCGCCCGGTTGTCGATCACATGCTCAAAAACTACGACGGCGTACTAAAGATTGATGGTGAAGTTGGAAATAAAAAGATTTACGATCCACGGGCTTGGGGTAAAGCGGCAGAGGCTGGAATGGCCGCACGTGTTGTTCGCGGCTGTGAAGATCTTCGCTCAACTGGCACATCATCACTCAAGTAATTTCTAACTAGAAAGGCTTTACCGATGCCTGCACTTGTACTTCTTGGCGCTCAATGGGGCGATGAAGGTAAAGGTAAAGCTACCGATTTACTCGGAAATAGAGTTGACTACGTTGTGCGTTATCAAGGTGGAAACAACGCGGGACACACAGTAGTTATTGACGATCAAAAATATGCTCTCCATTTATTACCTTCCGGAATCCTTTCCTCTAATGTAATTCCAGTTATTGGTAATGGTGTCGTTATTGATCCAGGCGTACTACTTGAAGAAATTAGGGGTCTCACCGAACGGGGAATTGATTGCAGTAAGTTATTGATCTCAACGAATGCGCATTTAATCACTCCATATCACCGCACCATTGATAAAGTTTCTGAACGATTTTTGGGAAAATCAAAGATTGGTACAACGGGTCGTGGAATCGGACCTGCATATGCCGATAAAATTAATCGAATTGGAATACGAGTTCAAGATTTATTTGATCCATCGATTCTTCGTCAAAAGATTGAAAGTGCGCTTCGGGATAAAAACCAAGTATTAATCAAGGTATTTAACCGCAAAAACATCGATGTTGAAGAAGTATTAGAGGAGTATTTGGCTTATGCCGATATACTTCGCCCATATGTAGCGGACACGGTATTAATTCTCGATCAAGCACTCAAAGCGGGTAAGCGCGTTTTGCTTGAGGGATCTCAAGGTACTTTGCTCGATGTCGATCATGGTACTTATCCATTTGTAACTTCTAGTAATCCAACCGCAGGTGGTGCCTGTACTGGCAGCGGAATTGGGCCAACGAAGATTACAAAAGTTATTGGAATAGTTAAGGCATATACAACCAGAGTCGGAAGTGGTCCTTTCCCCACCGAACTTTTCGATGAAGATGGTGAAGCACTTCGCCGTATTGGTGGCGAAATTGGTGTGACAACTGGCCGCGCACGTCGATGCGGTTGGTATGACGCGCCTATTGCCCGATATGCAGTACGCGTCAATGGCTTAACGGATTTCTTCCTAACTAAGTTAGATGTGTTAACGGGTTGGGAAAAGATTCCAGTATGTGTTGCGTATGAAATAGATGGAAAGCGAGTGGAGGAGCTTCCCGCCTCTCAGAGCGATTTTCACCATGCTAAACCGATTTATGAATATCTTGCCGGCTGGAGTGAAGATATTACGAAAGCTAGAAAACTCAGTGATCTTCCTCAGGCGGCTCAAGAGTATGTTGCTTTCTTGGAAAAAATTTCAGGTGCTCCGATGAGTGCGATAGGTGTCGGTCCTGGTCGCGATGAAACAATTGTTGTAAAGGATTTCATTTAAAAAATGAAAATCCTCCTAGTCGGAAGCGGCGGTCGCGAACACGCCCTTGGACTAGGTTTATATGCAGATCCCGCCTGCACATCACTTCATGTTGCCCCGGGTAATCCAGGTATTGCGGAATTTGCACAGTGCCACCAGCTCGATATTTCCAGTAACGCCGAAATCGTTGCCCTAGCTGTAAAAATTGATGCGGACTTAGTTGTTATTGGTCCAGAAGTACCGTTAGTCAATGGCGTGGCCGATGATTTGCGTCGATTAAAGATTGCGGTGTTTGGGCCATCAAAGGCCGCTGCTCAATTAGAGGGCTCCAAGACCTTTGCTAAAGAGGTCATGTCCGATGCAGGAGTTCCAACCGCACATAGCTTTACGTGTACCACTGTGGAAGAGTACGAAAAAGCACTCGATACCTTTGGTGCGCCTTTCGTTGTTAAAGATGATGGTTTAGCTGGTGGGAAAGGCGTTGTTGTTACAAGCGATCGCCAAGAGGCGTTCGATCATGCACTTGCATGTAAGAGGGTCGTCATTGAAGAGTATTTAAATGGACCCGAAGTCTCACTCTTTGGAATTAGTGATGGAATTTCAATACTTGCAATGCAGCCTGCGCAAGATTTCAAACGTGCAAGTGATAATGATGTTGGACCAAACACTGGAGGTATGGGTGCATATTCACCGCTACCCTGGGCACCTTCAGACATTATTGAAGATACGTATAAGCAGGTACTTGCACCGATGATTGCAGAAATGAGCGCGCGAGGTACGCCCTTTATTGGTTTGCTGTATGCGGGTTTGGCACTTACCGACCATGGAGTTCGAGTTATCGAGTTCAATGTTCGATTTGGTGATCCAGAGACTCAAGTATTAATTCCATTGCTTAAGACTCCACTGGCAACACTTTTATATAAGGCGGCAACGGCAGATCTTGCCGACACAGTTTTAGAATGGCGAGATGATTCGGCCGTAACCGTCGTTTTAGCGGCCGAGGGATATCCGTATGCTCCTCAGCAGGGCGGGCTAATTTCAGAGTTTCCGACGATTGAAAACGTTCAAATTTTTCATGCAGGCACATCACTCACTGGGAAGGGTCTGATCGCATCTGGAGGCCGAGTCCTTGCAGTGACGGGTATTGGGGTCGACCTGACTGAGGCAAGAGATCGTGCATATCGGGGGATTAGCCAGATCTCGCTTCCAGGCTCCTTTTACCGAAGCGACATTGCCCTTAACGCGGCAGTAGCAGAGAAGGGCAATTAAATGGCCGATAATTCATCAGTGAGCCTTATAGCCGATAGATATGCATCCGCAGCGATGCGTAAAATTTTCGCGCCACAGGAAAAAATAATTCTAGAACGCCGGTTATGGCTCTCCGTCATGCGCAATCAATCTGTCCTCGGCCATCAAATTCCTGAGTCGGTTATCGACGATTATAAAAAAGTGATTTTTACGGTTGATCTGGCATCCATTGAGGCTCGAGAAAAACAAACGCGACATGATGTTAAAGCTCGAATCGAAGAGTTCAACGCACTGGCAGGTCACGAATCAATTCATGCTGGAATGACAAGCCGCGACTTGACTGAAAATATCGAAGCACTCCAGATTCGAAACGGACTTTCGTTGGTCAGCGATAAGGTGATTACTTTGCTTGCTCGCTTAGCCGAGCGCGCAATGCAGTATCGCGATCAACCGATTGCTGGACGTTCGCACAATGTTCCCGCACAGGTAACAACTCTAGGAAAGCGTTTTGCAACCTCTGCTGAAGAACTACTTTTTGCATATGAACGTCTAACTGCTTTACAAGAGCGTTATCCAATGCGTGGAGTTAAAGGACCAGTTGGTACTGCGCAAGACTCAATCGACTTACTTGGTTCAACTGAAGCGCATGCCACTTTAGAAGTAGCCGTTGCCAAGGAGTTAGGATTTAATCGAGTTTTAGATTCTACTGGACAGATTTATCCTCGCTCCTTTGATTATGATGTGATAACAACACTCGTCCAAATCGCTGCAGCACCATCGTCACTGGCAACGTCAATCCGCTTAATGGCCGGCTCTGAACTCGTTACCGAAGGCTTTAAAGATGGACAAGTTGGCAGTAGTGCAATGCCACATAAAATGAATACACGCTCATGTGAACGCGTAAATGGCCTATCCGTTGTATTGCGCGGATTTGCCTCGATGGTTGGCGAACTTGCGGGTGATCAATGGAATGAAGGCGATGTTTCGTGCAGTGTTGTCAGACGGATCGCAATCCCCGATGCCTTTTTTGCCATTGATGGCCTTCTTGAGACGATATTGACGGTTCTAGATGAGTTTGGGGCATTTCCTGCAGTCATAGCGGCTGAGTTAGAGCGTTACCTTCCATTTCTTGCCACAACTAAAATTTTGATGGCGGCGGTAAAGGTTGGGGTCGGTCGAGAAGTCGCTCACGAAGTAATTAAAGAGCACTCGATAAAAGCCGCGCATGGAATGCGAGAGGGCAAAACCAATACTCTGCTTGATGATTTGGCCAACGATGCCCGACTTCCACTAGATCGTGCGGCACTAGATTTATTAATAAGCTCTCCAATTGATTTTACTGGCGATGCTCGCCAACAAGTTGATCGAGTTGTTAATCGCATCGGTGTGATTACATCCGCGCATCCTGCGGCAAAGCAGTACAAGCCCGGCATTATTCGGTGAGCGGTTTCGGTTTAGCTGGTCCACCGCAAGCACTTTTGATTCCAGGGTGGACACACTTTCGAACTGGAAAAGTGCGGGACTTATATACCAATGAGAAACAAGAAATCCTTTTAGTTGCTTCAGATCGGATTTCTGCATACGACTGGGTTTTACCGACAAAAATTCCAGGAAAAGGAGCAGTACTCACGCAACTCTCACTTTTCTGGTTTGAATTACTTGAAGATGTAGTCGCGAACCACATCATCTCTACAGATGTTCCAACAATTGTGGAGGATCGTGCAATTATCGTACAACCGCTAGACATGTTTGAGATTGAATGTGTGGCGAGAGGATATTTAACTGGAAGTGGATGGAGTGAGTATCAAAGTAACCACGCAGTATGTGGAAATTCACTTCCGGTAGGTTTACTCGATGGCTCAAAACTTCCACATACAATTTTCACTCCAGCGACAAAAGCAGAGATTGGTAATCACGACATCAACATTGATTTTGAATCTGTAGCGATAAGAATCGGCAACGATGATGCGCAAGCGCTAAGGAATCTAACAATAAAGCTGTATGACACCGCCGCTGATTTTGCATATAGCCGTGGAATTATTCTTGCCGACACAAAGTTTGAATTTGGGCGCAGTACATCAGGAGAGATAGTTTTAGCCGATGAGGCCCTAACCCCTGATTCTTCAAGGTTTTGGGAGCTTTCAACGTGGACACCTGGTCACGCACAGGCATCCTTTGATAAGCAGTATGTGCGTGATTTTCTTGTAGCGAGTGGGTGGGATAGAGATAGCGCACCTCCCGAACTACCGGCGGAGATTGTGGAAATGACTGCACGTCGATATGAAGAGGCTTTTTTCCGATTAACCGGTAGCTCGTTCTAAAACAAGGAGAGTATGACAATGGCAATAATCGTGGTTGATGTGATGTTGAAGCCCGAGATTCTCGATCCACAAGGTAATGCCGTTGCATCTGCACTTCCACGTCTTGGATTTAATTTCGCACGGTCGGTGCGTCAAGGAAAGCGCTTTGAAATTGAGGTCGAAGGCGAGCCAACTCCTGCTCAGATCGCTGAAGTAGAAAAAGCCGCCGAAGTTCTATTGTC
>JAYTTL010000215.1:0-1490 GCA_043745325.1 Actinomycetes bacterium | reverse complement strand
CAAGGTATGATTCATGATTGGGGTGAAGTCGTAACAAGGTAGCCGTAGGAGAACCTGCGGCTGGATCACCTCCTTTCTAAGAGAGAACGTGGGTGGAGTTACCGAATGCGCTAATCTAGCGCCCCTGAAAGATTTAGCTCGCAAGAGTTAAATTGACTAAGGTTAGTAGGTGACAGTCGTTCCACTTCATACACCTTTTGTTTCTCCACTCTTCTTGATACATAGTCATAATTGTGTTGAACTCTTTACGGGTTAGGCAGCGTCCAATCGGCCTCGATTACAACTTCGAGTCTGTGGTGAACTATAATGGAAACATTTAAGTTCACTGCATGTCTCATAAGGGGCTGTAGCTCAGCTGGGAGAGCGCCTGATTTGCATTCAGGAGGCCGTCGGTTCGATCCCGTCCAGCTCCACCAGACGTCGAACTTGGGCCTGTAGCTCAGTTGGTTAGAGCGCACCCCTGATAAGGGTGAGGTCGGTAGTTCGAATCTACCCAGGCCCACCACCCTCCAGAATACAGTGGTAAGTGGTTAAACATTCTTAGGACTTCCTGAGGGAATTTGACTGGTTACTTCTGGATTTTAGAGTCCAGCCGATCTTTGAAAACTGAATATTGACGGGCAACATACACAAAAGTTGCTCTGCCCATCTAAACCTAACTGGTTAGCGTTGTTTGCTAATTGGGGCGGAAGGTGAGGCAGGAAGCGTTTGAGAGATTCAAATCTTAATAGATAAAGTTGATAAAAAGAAGTAAAAGTTAACAAAGCTAAGTATATACAGTATGTTGAAACATGAGTTTGCAATAGATACGAATTCAGTAAAGTGAATTGTGTTTAGAGTAAATTTTATGGTCAAGCTACTAAGGGCATGCGTGTGGATGCCTTGGCGCAATTAGGCGAAGAAGGACGTGGCCAGCTGCGATAAGCCTCGGGGAGATGCAAGCAATCTATGATCCGGGGATTTCCGAATGGGGGAACCCACGTGGTGTGAACACCACGTATCCTAACCTGAATACATAGGGTTAGAGAAGCAAACCTAGGGAAGTGAACCATCTCAGTACCTAGAGGAAGAGAAAACAACAGTGATTCCGATAGTAGTGGCGAGCGAACTCGGAACAGCCTAAACCAGGCAATCCGCAAGGAGAGTCTGGGGTTGCAGGACCACAATAATCAGATGGAGCTGCGTGGGTGTTAAAACCTAGGTAGTCTCATCTGGTTAAAAGGATGATAAGAAAGTGTTAGATGAACGGTCTGGAAAGGCCGGCCAAAGAGGGTGACAGCCCCGTATTCAAAAATGCAATCTTCGTTTAAGTGGCTCCTAAGTAGGACGGGACACGAGAAACCCTGTTCGAATCTGCCGGGACCATCCGGTAAGGCTAAATACTCAATTGCGACCGATAGTGAACTAGTACCGTGAGGGAAAGGTGAAAAGCACCCCTGCGAGGGGAGTGAAATAGTACCTGAAACCGCATGCCTACAAGCAGTGGGAGG
>JAYTTL010000214.1:0-1493 GCA_043745325.1 Actinomycetes bacterium | reverse complement strand
CAACCTGCTTAGCAGATACTGCCAAGTAAGCCGTCTCACCATCTTCCATTGCCTCGTTAGACAACAACACTCTGCGACCATCTACCATCTTGTCAGTCGTTAGACCTACAGCGGTATTTGAATCTACAATGTTATTAGTATCAAACGCTTGAGTACCAGCACCATCAACACCTGTAGCAGCAGTTGCATAGAAAGCGGCGATAATTGTATCGTCAATCTGTCTATTAATCGCAGCTAAGATATTTCTGACATAAGGCGCTTGAGGATTGAGTCCTGTCCTTATGATATCCTGCCAGTCTATTCTATCTGCTACAGCGTAGTCCGCTAAATCCATACGACGTCTGTCGTGTGGTGTATTAACGTACGCAGTTGCAGCATGGCGACCTGATATCGCTGACATACTTACAGCGCCGATTCTATCAAAGAACTGGTACTGACCGTCTACTGTTTCTTCCTCTACGGCAGAACGAAAACGGGATTTCTTCTGTTGAAGCAAAATCTCCAACATGTCTTTATATCGTTTCTTAAACGACGTGGTTACTGATGTAGACATTTTAATCTCCTATATAATTAATCTAAAACTTTTTGTTGCTACCCCGTTAAGGACAACGATTTTTGTTATCGGACTGCAAGCAGCTCCCCGATGATTTAGTTATACAGGTTATTCGCCTATTCTGCAATAGCTACTAGACTAAACCCATTATGGCTTTGTGACCGTCCGCCACTTCAGGGCTGTAATCACTCATATCCTCGCCACCATAAGCTTGGTCATATAATCTGTTCAATTTAAGATTAGCCTCTTTGAACCCCGGAGCATCAGAATCCATCATCACCTTTAAAAACTCAGGGTCAGATTGAAGACGCTTAATCTCGGCGTTCGCCGATTGCTTATCCGTCGCTGCTGCCGTCTTCAATGCGCCAGATGACCTAGATACATCTTCAGCACTCTGCTTACCAATTAAGTTAAACAGTGAAATAAACTCCGCATCATTACCTAATCCGCTCTCTCGCAGCTTCTCTTTAATACTCTCTAACTGCTTAGGGTCTTTTACATAAGTGCTTAAAGCTCTACCTGCCGTAGCCAGCTCGTCATCGTACTTATCTCCCCACAAATCCTTGAGACCTTGCATACCCTTAGCCTTCTGAGCATCTCTAACTGCCGCAGCTTCAGTGTTTTTACCTTCAACAAAGGACTTATACTTCTCAGTCAATGCCTTAGCTTGCTGCACATTTAAGCCTGCCTCATGCATCACTGGCGCGAAGTCTTTAAAATCTTCGCCAAGTCCGTAACCGTCTGCTTTATCCGGTCTGCCAAAAGCCTTATAGAAAAATGCTTTCTGCTCCGGTGTAGCGTTCTCAGATAACTTTGGAATCTTCTCTCCGCCGAGCATTGATTCTAAATGCACATAGCTTTTAGCTAAGCCCGCCGGGTCTTTGAATGACTTTATACTGTCCGTCTGTAAGTCACTAGGCAAGCCAGAATACCAGCTATC
>JAYTTL010000213.1:0-1495 GCA_043745325.1 Actinomycetes bacterium | reverse complement strand
CCCACGAGTGTGATCCTCTATCGGCCTTTGGTGGTGTCGTTGCGGCCAATCGCCAAGTAAGTATTGCGATGGCAACTCAGCTCTCTGAGATCTTTACCGAAGTGGTTATCGCTCCTAGCTATGAGGCAGGAGCAGTTGAGATTCTCTCTAAAAAACCATCGATTCGAATTTTGCACTCGGTCACAACCAATATTGCACGCACAGAGTTGCGCCCTGTATCAGGGGGAGTATTACTTCAAGCTATGGATTTAATCGATGCACCTGGAGATTCACCATCGAACTGGAAGCAAGTGAGTGGCCAGCGCGCCGATGCAAAGACAATGAAGGAGCTCGAGTTTGCTTGGCGATCCGTTCGTGCGGTAAAAAGTAATGCGATTTTGCTGAGCAGTGATGGTGCCTCCGTTGGCATTGGAATGGGACAAGTCAATCGAGTGGACTCTGCACGTTTAGCCGTGGCTCGTGCGGGTGATCGCGTTAGTGGTTCGGTGGCGGCGAGTGATGCGTTTTTCCCATTTTCCGATGGGCTTCAAATTTTGATTGATGCAGGAGTAAGGGCGATTGTGCAACCTGGCGGAAGTATGCGCGATGACGAAGTAATTGCTGCGGCACAAGCTGCTAATGTCATAATGATTTTCACAGGCACGCGTCATTTCTCTCATGCCTAGGGCTGCAATAGGATTGAACTTATGAGCGCTCAGATATTAGATGGCAAGGCATTAGCTGCATTGATTAAGGCCGAACTCGCAGTTCGTGTAAGTGCGCTAAAGATTAATGGAATCACTCCAGGACTTGGTACGGTATTAGTTGGCGATGATCCTGGTTCACACTCATATGTTGGCGGAAAGCATCGGGACTGTCATGAAGTAGGTATTAATTCAATCCGTGTAGATCTACCTTCCGATGCAACGCAGGCCGATGTTATGGCGGCAATAAGAGATCTCAATCAAGCACCTGAATGCACTGGCTATATCGTTCAGCTGCCATTGCCAAAGGGGATAGATACGCAGAGAGTTTTAGAGGCAATTGATCCAGCCAAAGATGCCGATGGTCTGCACCCTATGAACCTAGGCCGTTTAGTTTCGGGCTATAACGCACCTTTGCCATGCACTCCGCATGGAATTGTCGAACTCTTAAGTCACTATGGAATTAGCACACTAGGCACAGAAGTTACGGTCATTGGCCGAGGCTTAACTGTTGGTCGGCCTCTTGGTTTACTCCTCACACGCAAGCAAGAAAATGCGACAGTGACATTGACGCATACCGGAACTCGAGATCTATTAACACATACAAAAACTGCAGATATTATTGTTGCCGCAATTGGCAAAGCACATTTCCTAAAAGCTGAAATGATTAAACCCGGGGCCGTTGTTATCGATGTTGGCATATCACGTACCGATGCTGGATTACTTGGTGATGTTGATCCTGGAGTCATGAACGTTGCATCATGGGTAGCGCCAATGCCGGGTGGAGTCGGACCTATGACAAGGGCGATGCT
>JAYTTL010000212.1:0-1499 GCA_043745325.1 Actinomycetes bacterium | reverse complement strand
AAAGTTTTCAAGAATTGAATCACCAAACAGATCACTTCCAATACCGCCGATGAAGTGAACTTTAGCGCCACAAAGCGCCGCCATAACGGCTTGGTTTGCACCTTTTCCGCCAAAACCCGTTGTAAATAATTCGCCAACAATGGTTTGACCAGGCTCGGGAATCATGCGTGAATAAGCAGTTAAATCCATCATGGCACTGCCAATAACGGCAATGACAGGTTTACTCATAGCGATAGGCTACCGCGCATGAATAAAACTTCAATGATTTTAGATGTCGATACGGGTGTTGATGATGCTTTCGCCGTACTTTTTGCGGCGCTGCACCCTGAAATTAAACTATTAGGCATCACCTGCGTTGATGGAAACACGAATGTTGACCAGGTGGTTGCAAATACTTTAAAAACCCTTGATGCCGCCGGTGCCGGTGATATTCCCGTTGCCCGCGGAGCGATACGACCATTGCTCGGAAAGTCTCAATATGCCGAGTACGTCCATGGCGCCGATGGTATGGGAGACTTAGGAATAGCTCCATCAAAGCGAAAAATAGATCCACGCTCTGCGGTTGAGTTATTACGCGACTTAATTGAAGAATCAAAGGATCCAGTAACTATAGTTCCACTTGCACCGCTGACTAATATTGCATTATTTCTTAGAGTATTTCCCGAGACTGCTAAAAAAATTCACCGAATAGTTTTAATGGGTGGTTCAGCGTCGGCTGGAAATGCAACGGCCGCCGCTGAATTCAATATCTGGCACGATCCAGAGGCGGCAGCAATCGTATTTCAAAGTGGTGTACCTATAACGATGTATGGCTTAGATGTGTTTATGCGCCCTGGCATCACAAGAGAAGAAGCAACTCGCCTAAAGAACGCAATTGATCCATCTGCACAGTTTGCCGGCGCTTTAGTTGAAGCTTTTATTGAACGTTTGCATGTTTCCCCAATAACTTTAGGGGACTTTGGCGCAGTAGCAAGTGTGATTCATCCAGAGTTATTTACTTCAGAGATGTTTGATGTTGTGGTGGATACGTCTTGGGGTCCGGCGCGTGGACAGACAATTTGCGATCGCCGCGATGCATTTTTAAAGGAGCTAGAGCCTCTTGATTTAGTCGACGCGGCTAAAGTTCGAGTCACTTTAGATTTAGATGTTGAGGCAGTTCGTCAACTTTGGCTAAAAACCATTGATAAAGACTGGGTTTAGAGCCCTATCGGATGCCAGACGGTTTTGTTTTCTAAGAAAGCCAGGATTCGTCCTGGATCTGCAGATTTAAAACGAAAGATCCGTTTTAAGTTTTCTGCCCCAGCGATTCGAACTGCGCCATGTGATTTAGCATCAAGACCTGAAATATCAAAGCCATCGATATCCATGTGTGATGCCATCCATGGCGCAATCTCTTCTTTCTTGCCAGTTAATATATTTATGACCCCGATTGGCACATCACTAGTCGCAAGAACTTCAGCAAAACTCATGGCAGATAGTGGAGCTTTAGTGCTTGCCAA
>JAYTTL010000211.1:0-5462 GCA_043745325.1 Actinomycetes bacterium | reverse complement strand
AAATTCAAGTTTGTTGGCTAAAGAGTAAGATAGAGCCTGACTTGAGAGCACCTGCAAGGAGAGTACATAGCCCAAGCGCGAGGAATTGAGGGAAATCTGATGAAGTTCCAGAAAGCTTGGAAAGCGCTCCCCGTTAAATTGCGTAAAACCGTTGCTCTTGTAATTGGTTCGACTTCGATAGTTTTTGGCGCCTTATTAATCGTGCTTCCAGGACCATTCACAATTCCATTTGTAATTTTTGGTCTTATGATTCTCTCGTTGGAGTTTGTTTGGGCTGAATCGCTATTAATTAAAGTAAAACATCATGCGAAGAAAACAGTTCCTCGTAAGCTGCGCAAAAAAAAGTAACGTTGTGGGTAAAAGGCGCCTTTGTCCAATAACTCTCAGCATTTCCTCAGGTGTCACCGCCCATATTTGTACCTGATTCTTCTAGGGTGCTCCCATGCAAACTCAGATAACACATGTAGGGCACGCCAAGCAGTACAAGAATTGGCTCGTCAAAACCCCGGAAATAACCGCCTTCTTTTGGATTATTAAGGTACTTGCCACGACCGTTGGCGAAACCTTTGCAGATTACTTAAACACCACCCTTGGATTTGGATTAAATGGAACAACCGTTGCAACGATTTTAGCGCTCGTAGTTGCACTTTTCTTCCAGTTTAAATCAACGAGATATAGACCCACGGTGTATTGGCTCGTTGTAGTTCTGATTAGTGTCGCAGGAACATTATTCACAGATAATCTGACCGATATTCTCGGTGTTTCACTTTTAGTTTCATCTGTAATATTTTCAATTATTCTTGCCGGCATTTTCATTGTGTGGCACAGGACAGAGGCATCACTTGCAATACATAGTATTTACACACCTCGAAGAGAGGCGTTTTATTGGAGCGCAATTCTCTTTACTTTTGCACTAGGAACTGCCACTGGAGATCTCTTTGCCGAAAGGTTGGGACTCGGTTATGGAGTATCGCTTCTCATATTTGCAGGAGTAATTCTCATTTTTTGCGCAGGATGGACGACGAAAACCCTGAATCCAGTATGTGCTTTTTGGGGAGTGTACGTCCTTACCCGACCTTTAGGTGCATCAATTGGTGATTTATTGTCGCAGGCCAAGAAAGATGGTGGAATCGGACTTGGTACTACACTTACAAGCGGTATATTTCTTGTAGTGATTGCGATTTTGGTTTTTTACTTAACGAAATCTAAAAGAGATGCAATACCATTAGATAAAGCTTTAAGTGAGTAGTAATGATCTCCGTTAAATGCACATGGCCATTCTGGTGGCTGGTTCATCAAAAGATCAAAAGCACCGAACTTTAGAGATATCCAAGTCCGGTGCTTTTGAATTTCAAATCGTGGAGCTTATGTAGCCTCCTGAGTACGAATTGCTGAGATTTCAAACTCTAGAGTAACTTTTTCTCCAACCAAAACTCCGCCTGCCTCAAGAGCGGCGTTCCAGTTGACTCCCCAGTCTTTGCGATTGACGATAGTTTTTCCTTCAAAACCAATACGGGCATTGTTATAAGGATCAATGGCATTTCCAGTGAACTCAAGATCTAAAATTATGGATTTGGATACGCCTTTCATTGTTAAGTCACCGATGACGTGATACGAATCGCTGTCAATCTTTTCGAAAGCTGTGGATGTAAAAGTAATCTGTGGAAACTCATCCATTGAAAAGAAATCGTTACTGCGAAGGTGGGCATCACGATCGGTATTTCCTGTGTCAATGCTGGCGGCCACAATGACAACCTGAAGCTTGGAGTTAGTTGGATTCTCGGTATCAAAAAAACCGCTTCCAGAAAACTCCTTAAATAGGCCACGCACTTTGGTGACCATGGCGTGACGAGCCCCGAAGCCAATCTGACTGTGGGATGGATCGATGGTGTAGCTGCCGGTAAGTGAAGAAACTGTTGCTGTAGACATTGTGGGCTCCTCGGTCGCCTGGACTATTCAAAGTAGTTGAAACTTCAACTACGCATCTACAGTAACATAGTTGAAACTTCAATTATTCCCGAAAAATGAAAATCTCTTATGCCGGCCTGCAATTGCCATTTTTTAACCATTGAAACTTATGAATTTAGCGCCGTAACCTCCTGTGGAGTTTGAATGAGGTCGGCCGAGACGATGAAACGCTGGGGGGCACTTCCTATAAATGAGAATGGATAGCACGTACTTAGGGTTAAAACCGCGCTGGTTGTTGGAACTATGACGGTTCGATCGTCTGCTTTGACTATCCTAAATCGCGCGACTTGGTAGGTGTAATTTCCAGTAGTAGTCGCAACAATGAGTTTATCTCCCAATTTTAACTTACCTAATTGGGAAAAGACTGAATCACGATGTCCTGCCAGTACTGAATTATCAAGTGCGCCAGGAAGAACACTTCCTTCGAAGTGCCCGACGCCCTTTTTCAACTGACTCGTTTCGGTTCCTTCAAATATTGGAAGAGTCGTCTTAAGGACAGGTATAGAGAGAGTGCCAATGAAATCGCCACGCTTTGGGATAAAAGTGACCGAGCGTGAAGCTGGGTTTGATGAACCAATAAGAGAAGTGAGCTCTGGCGGCAGTTCGCCGCTAGAGCTCACTCTCATATCGTGTATCTGGGTTAGTGCAAACCCGACACTAGAAATTCCCGTCGTTAAGAAAATAATCGAAACAAGAATAAGAATCGACCGTTTTCTCATCAAGGATTCTTTACCGAACTACTTTTCTTAAAGCAAATCCAGCTGAACCAAGAAGAGTCAACCCTGCACCAAATACAAGAAGGTTGTACCAAGGTGAACTTGTCTTAGGAAGTTTTCCACCAGTAACGGTGCCCGTTGGTGTTGGAGTTGGAGTTGGTGTAACAACCGGTGTTGGGGTTGGAGTTGGAGTTGGAGTTGGAGTTGGTGTTGGAGTTGGTGTTGGAGTTGGAGTTGGAGTTGGTGTTGGTGTTGGTGTCACACAACTTGAATTAGAGATTACGTTGGCATTTAAATTAACAGCGCCAGTACGTGCCAATAACTGTCCCTGAATAGATGCTCCAGTTTCGGCAGTAATTGAAGTCAAGGCCATTATTTTTCCAATGAACGTGGAGTTAGCACCCAATGTGGCCGAACTTCCAACTTTCCAGTAGACATTACAAGCTTGGGCTCCATTGGCCAAAACCATTGTGCTACTGACAGAAGTGATCAGTGTTGATGCTGCTTGGAAAATGAAGACTGCACTTGCATCGCCTTGCGCATCAAGGACTAGGTTTCCTGAGTTGGCAAAAGTCCCAGCTGTTGTGGCATATGTACCAGGTGTCACGATTTGCGATGCGAGTTCTGGCGTTGCACGAATTGTGGCCGCTGGCGCGCTAATGTCGTTAAAGGCAGTTACTAAATCAGTTTGCGCAGTGTTGGCTACTGCATCCGCAATATGCTGAACACCAGACATGGTCACAGTCGAACTACCCGTGAATGAGGTACCGGCATAGAGTCCAACGTCACCACCGGCAGATCCACTAATGGTGGTGGGACCAGTATTAGTAATAGTTGTTGCAGCCAAGACGGCAAAAGTTGTCGTAGTACCGGGACGAATTGTCGGCCCAGCTGCTGAAGTAGTTGCTGGGTAGAGGATAATTGTTAGCAATGTTAAAGCAGCGATTGCTGAGAAACCTCTCACCGAAGTATTTTTTTTTCATTATTACCCATTTTCTTATTAATGTAAGACATTCAATCACCGTAGGGCCAATCAGCCTTACTTTTTAAATGCTAGACCTATATCAAGTGATTCGGTCGTTTTTTGGCAGAATTAATGTCCCAATTCTCTGTTAATTCTCTGTCAATCTCCAGTGAGCCCTGTCCTTACACTCAGATTCGAAGATACAAATACTGCCTTTTGCGCGCCATTGATGGTATTTTGCAAATAACCTCGTGAAGGAGAGAGATGCATTATTGGATTTGGCTCGCACTTTCTGGAGTATTTCTCGTGATTGAAATCCTCACGATGAGTTTAATCTTTCTATCTTTTGCCTTAGCTGCCCTTATCGGTGCAGTTGCATCGGCACTTTTGGAAAATTCTCCACTGCAGTGGATCGGATTTTCGATAGCTGCCGTGCTTACCCTCGCTTTTATTCGCCCTATTATGAAAAAATATCTCTTTAAAAACAAAACCGATTCCAGAACAGGTGTTGATGCACTACTGCACGCCCAAGCAAAGGCGATTACTGAAATCACCACAAGCACTGGATTCATTAAGTTAAATGATGAGACGTGGTCGGCGCGGTGTGCAGGTGCTTCGATTCCCGAGGCGAGTACAGTCGAAGTAGTTGCGATAAATGGCGCAGTCGCTTTGGTAGCTTTAAAAAATCCCTCGTTAAGTTCTTAAGGAGTTAAGAATATGTTGCCAAATATTGTTTTAGCAGTACTGCTTGTTATTGCAGTAGTTGTCGTTGTCGGGGCAATCAAAATTATTCCTCAAGCGAGTGCAGGTATCACTGAAAGACTTGGAAAATATCATCGCACTCTTGAGCCGGGACTTAACTTAATTTTTCCAGGCATAGACCGATTACGGCCGTTAGTTGACATGCGTGAAAAAGTTGTCTCATTTCCACCGCAACCCGTAATTACTGAAGATAATTTAGTTGTAAATATAGATACCGTGATTTATTTTCAGGTTACAAATGCAAAGTCGGCCGTTTATGAGATTGAGAACTACATCCAAGGTATTGAGCAGTTAGTCGTCACAACTTTGCGAAACTCTGTGGGTGGCTTAGATTTAGAAAAGGCACTCACTTCTAGAGACCACATCAACGCCATTTTGCGCGGAGTACTCGATGAAGCAACGAGCAAATGGGGGGTGCGAGTTAATCGCGTTGAGATTAAGGCCATTGATCCTCCACCGAGTGTTCAGGAGTCTATGGAAAAGCAGATGCGCGCTGATCGAGATAAGCGCGCCGCGATCCTTACGGCAGAAGGTGAAAAGCAGAGCCAAATATTAAATGCCGAAGGTGCACGCCAGGCCGATATTTTGCGTGCAGAAGGTGAAGCCCAAGCGGCTGTAATTCGCGCAGAGGGCGAGGCAACGGCTATCGCAAAAGTTTTCAAGGCAATCCATGATGGAGATGCCGATGAAAAAATACTGGCTTATAAGTATCTTGAGCAGTTAGCAGTAATCGCAAATGGCAACGCTAGTAAAGTTTGGATAATTCCAGCCGAGCTCTCAAGTACGGCAAGTACTATCGCGCGCGCCTTCAAGGATTCGCAAACCTAATTACATAGGGATTGCTTCAAAGACCCTAACTCCAGCCTTATTTGGGCAACCCTTAGCTAGGAGCACGGCAGCTGCCATATCTTGGGCATTGATAAGGGAGTAGCCACCAACAAAATCTGACCACGCGGTGATCTCGGTTGCTCCGCTTGGACTTACGAGCATCCCACCGTCAAAGGGATTTCCCATGTCTGCAATGCTTTCACCGATTGCTCTAAACCAGTGCA
>JAYTTL010000210.1:0-1504 GCA_043745325.1 Actinomycetes bacterium | reverse complement strand
CAGCCGATGGTGTAACAATCTTGATTACCAGCCATGTTTTAGATGAGGCAGAGAATTGTAACCAAATAATTCTTCTACGTAACGGAAAGATTTTGGCGGCTGGAACTCCGCAAGAACTCAAGAGAGCGAGTAAGAAAGAAGCAATGGAAGAAGTGTTTATTTCATTGGTGGAAAAACGATGAACACTCGTCGGCTATTTGGAATTACCAAGCGAATTCTCCGTCAGCTTCGACATGACCATAGAACTCTGGCTCTCGTTGTTCTGGCACCCTGCCTGCTCATGACAATTCTTAAGTTGATTTATAGTGATAATGGAGAGATTTTTCAAAGAGTTTCAGGTTTGTTACTAGGTATTTTCCCTATGCTTATCATGTTCCTGATTACCTCGGTGGCAACACTGCGTGAGCGCACCAGTGGCACTCTGGAGAGATTACTGATTAGTCCGCTAACAAAACTTGAATTTATCTTTGGATATGCAATTTCCTTTGGACTCTTAGCACTTTTACAAGGTGTGATTGTCTCTACCTATGCCACCCAAGTTCTCAATGTAAGTATTCAGAGATCTCACTTACTCCTTATTTGGATAGCAGTTATTGATGCTCTTGTGGGCATGGCTATTGGGCTGTTAGTCAGCTCATTTGCTAAAACAGAATTCCAGGCGATGCAATTTATGCCGGCAATCTTGTTGCCACAATTGCTTATTAGTGGGTTGCTTGTACCCAGAGACCAAATGCCACGACTGCTATTTGAGGTATCAAATTTTCTCCCTTTGTCCTATGCTGCAGATGCAACTCGAAAGGTGTTGTCCGGATCTGATTCGATAGTGCAGGATTCACTTATATTGTTGGCATTTATTCTCGGACTCTTAGCCTTAGGATCCCTCACCCTCAAGCGAACAAGTAAATAGCCACAGCAGAGCTCGCTGGTCCTGTTCAATCCACGAAAATGAGTAAGTTTCAGAACTCTATTCCGCTTAAATGAGTAGTTTTATACTAAATCTTATTGCTAAATAAGTAGGTGTTAGGGATGAATTCGTAGCTGGGCAGTTTTAAGAGGAGGAGATAAATATTAAGAACTCTTTGATTTCCATCGGCAAGCTCGCCACAGTAACGGGCTTTTCTATCACGCACCTGCGCCGACTCGCAGATGAAGGGATTATCCCAACTGAACTTACCCCAGTTGGTCCACGCCGTTTTGCCCTGGTTTTGGTTTAAGAAGCTCTCCAGATAAGGGAAGGCAAAAAGAAAAAGAATTCACGTAATAAAAAAGGTTTCGCCGACGCTATCAACTAACAGATCTAAAAGAGGATCTCGTTTTGTTAGAGGTTGCAAAAGAATTAGGACTTTCCAAAACCAGTCCTGCTTGGGATGTGGCCCCAGATGGCTTTACCGAAATGTTAAATAACGCAATAGATCACTCAAGGGGGAAAGAAGTTCGAATTGAGGCAGAAGTAGAATTTATGCTCAAGCGTGGCAGCAGCTAGCTTAAGTTTTTGAGAAGAAGA
>JAYTTL010000209.1:0-1515 GCA_043745325.1 Actinomycetes bacterium | reverse complement strand
GAATCAATTCGATTGAACGTGCGATTGGTTGTACGTGCAAATATCTCCTGCGCATTATGTGAAATAATCGCATCGGTCATAATCACTGACAACATGGTTGCGAGCCCCGGCGCTAGCATTCCAGCACCCTTAGCGATTCCGGATACTTCTACCCCGAACTTATGTGTGGTACATATTTTTGCAACAGTGTCAGTTGTCATAATCGCCTGCGCCGCGGCATCTAATGAATCGCTATCCATATGTGGCACTATGGTTTTTATTCCGTTAATTATTTTCTCCATCGGCAGTAGTTCACCGATAAGTCCTGTCGAACATATGATTACTTCACCTGATGAAATTGATAAGAGTTCACCTACCAACTCGGCCGTGGCATGTGTATCAATAAAGCCTTGTGGACCAGTGCAGGCATTGGCGCCGCCTGAGTTAAGAACCACGGCGCGCACCGTTGCACCCTTAGCAACTTGGCGTGACCATATAACTGGAGCCGCAACTACTTTATTGCTCGTAAAAACTGCGACCGCATCAAAACATGGACCGAGATTCTCGATTACCGTTAAATCCAGGGAGCCTGAACTCTTTAATCCTGCAGCTGTTGCACCGGACCTAAAGCCCTGCGGGAGCTTCATGCGCCGAAACCATCTTGTTCGATTCCAGTTTTTTCATCCAGCCCACACATCAAATTTGCATTTTGAACCGCTTGCCCCGCCGCGCCTTTTCCGAGATTATCAATTGCCACTGAAACGATTAATCGATTAGTGTGTTCATCGACGGCTACCTGTATCTGCATTTTATTACTACCGACTAATGAGTTTGTCTTAGGCATCTGGCCTAAAGGTAGAACATCAATGAAATAGGAATCACTATAAGCTTGCACAAAAATTTCGTGAACAGATTGTGTTGATAATGGATTAATTAACGTAGCTGTAATCGTTGAAAGAATTCCTCTTGGCATGGGCGCGAGAATCGGAGTAAAAGAGATTTTTGCTGGTTTTTGAGCAACGGCCGATAATGCCTGCTCGATCTCAGGGATATGTTGATGTACTCCGCCGAACTTATACGAGCTCATCGAGTTCATCACTTCGCTACCTAAGAGATTTACTTGGGCATTTCGTCCCGCACCTGTGGTTCCTGAAGCGGCCACAGCCACAATGTCCTCTGAATTAATCAGAGCCAGTGCCGGGGCAATACCCAAAGTAATCGACGTTGCATAACATCCAGGGTTTGAAACCCTCATCTGAGTTGCGATTGCCTCACGTTGACCTTGGCATAGCTCTGGTAGTCCGTAGACCCAAGCACCGGCATGGTTGCCACCGTAATATTTCCTCCAGTCATCGGCGCTTTCTAATCGAAAATCTGCACCGAGGTCTACGATTTTCACACTCTGCGGAATGTCTGCAATGAGCGCGGAGGATTCACCGTGAGGCAATGCAATGAAAACTAGATCGAAATCTGGGAAATTTATTGAAGCAACAGGTTCAAAATTGCGTCCGGCATATTTTTGAAGCTGTGGGTGTA
>JAYTTL010000208.1:0-1520 GCA_043745325.1 Actinomycetes bacterium | reverse complement strand
TGCCAGACCAGGGCTCGCCTGGGTGATCTCCATCAAGACCTTTGGCCTTGCCGACGACGGCTTTAATATAACTCAGAACTTTGACCAGATTTTTGCGCTCGTCGGCGGATGTGACGGATTTGTCCATGATGACTTTAATATCGTTAAACAACGTCTCGTTAAATCGGAAAGTTTGTTGATACTGGCATCCGTAGGCGGAACATAGCGTCACTTTGTTGTTTTTTGGCAGGCTCTCGATGCCGACCTTCGACAACCAGTTTTCCATTCCTTTTTTATTAATAAGAATTTTTGAGTCAGCAACGGCGGGCTTGGCGTCCTCTGTAACGGTCTTTATGGGGTCAGACGACTGCTGAATATCAGGGTCATTATGAACGACATCTGAAATTTTTTTCAGGCCCGCGCCAACTCCAAAACTCAAGGCCAGTGCGGCAATTACGGCCGTAATTTTTCCTTTGATGGTATACATTTTTAAATAACCTTAATTGATTGTTGTTGACATCGATATGCCATACGTTAGTATTTATGCTTAAGAAAGAGGAGGGACCCCAAATTAATATTAGAGAAAATAGGTTAGAGCGAATCTGTCGCCTTTTACATGATTTATCCAAGGTCTATCCCGACCGGAACATCCTCCAGATCGTTATAGATGCCGAGAAGGCTGGGGGCTCTACTGATGAAACAGCTACCCGTTTCGAATACGGGGTTCGCTGTTCCGAGTGCGACGCTGTATCATATCCCCAAAAAGATACCAATTTTTTTGATCGTTATCGAACGAACGAACGCATCGAGAAAGTGCTGTCTAAATATTTCGAAACTGCCCATTTGTGAGGTAAAAAATGGACTGGATGTTACGTGCGTTAGAACTTGAAGCCATACACGACAGTTTTCCCGAACCTACCAATTTTAAAAAAATAAAAGAATTTCATCACAGGTTTGGGCGCTCCCCCGACCCGCGTCGCCCGACCGTCACGAGCCCCGAAAGCAGGCATCTACGGGCCGTTCTTATCTTCGAAGAGATGCAAGAACTGTTTGACGAACTGGGTGTTCGGCTCATGGTTGAAAACGATACGTTTAAATTGGAAATGAACACCAATCACCCTATCGACCTGTCCAACGTTGCCAAAGAAACCGCCGATTTATTATATGTTGTTTATGGTACTGCCGCGTCGATGGGGCTCCCCATCGACGAGGTATATTCGGCTGTCCATACGTCAAACATGTCGAAACTTGGAGACGACGGTCAACCTCTAAGACGGGGTGACGGCAAAGTTCTTAAAGGTCCGAATTATCAGCCTCCGATTATCGATGTTATTTTAAAAGGAAATCAAAATAGATGACGGAATATGATGACGCCAAAGAAAAATCCAAAGAGGCCCTGGAAACATGCAGGCATTTTTCGCCTGAATACAAGATTAAATTTGTGAAATGTTTTGAACAAATCATCAAGCTTAAAATGACCTTGGCCAAGGTCCAGTGCCAGCTTTATGAGGAAGAAATCATCATGATGTCGTGCGATCTCC
>JAYTTL010000207.1:0-1521 GCA_043745325.1 Actinomycetes bacterium | reverse complement strand
AGTAAACACGAATCTTGCAACATCTTCTAATTGATCTGGAAATGAACCGTGAATGAAGCCGACTTGGCTGAGGGTTTTGCCTTTAGTGGAAAGCGAATAGGTTCCAACTATTACTGCATCCTCCCAAGCCTGCTTTGTCGTCAAATGTAGAAACAATCTTTCAGCCATGTGAGCAGGTTAGGCGATAAAACGCGCGGAGGATGTCCGAACCAAAAAGTTTTCTGCATTGGGCAGGGGTTCCAGGTCAATGAGCGGTTAATAGAGATGTGTGATTCAGCCGAAGCTCTAAGAGCGGAGGATGAGGGATTTGAACCCTCGAGACTTTCGTCTACGCGTGTTCGAGACGCGCGCACTCGGCCACTATGCGAATCCTCCGTGGGCATCATACGGTAAGAGTGGCTTATAGCTTAATATCAAAATCTTTCTTATTGTCGTAAAAACATTCTTAAATCTAGCGAAAGTGCGTAGTTTGAGGATCAAATTAATGCCCGCTAACTGCGTAACGAGTAATTGAGCCATCATGGAGATTTATCTCGGCCATTTTTATTGAACAAGGTACTACGGTTGATAAATGAAACGCTGCCAATTGATTCTTATTTTCGTCATATCGATAGCACTTATTCTCTTAGTACCCAGCGCTAGTGCAGCAATTAAACTCGGGGCGTCTTGTAAAAAAGTTGGTCAAAGTACAACTGATTCTGGAAAGAATTATCAATGCGTGAAATCTGGGAAAAAGTTAATTTGGTCTGATGAGCCACCGATTGGAGATTCAAAACCTCAAAATGAAGGTGATCCAAAGGGTCAAATTTTTGCTTGGCCAAGCCCTGACGCTAAATACATCACAGCTGTACCAGTCGACTTAAATCAAATCAATAGTATTTCAAAATATGCAAGCTGCTCAGGTCACAATCGTGATGGGTATACTTTTGACAAGATTCAAGTCAGTAATCTTTCACTTAAGCATTATTGGTACCCAGTAGCTGCATTCCAAGGAACATTAGACAAAGTCAAAATTTTTTCACCTTTTAATGGAACAGTTTCTACCATTCAACTTGAAGCAGACAAGGGAGGCCAAGGTCGCCCCAAGAATGGTAATGGTTTAAGTCTTTCTACTTCAATAGATAAAAATGTCATTTTTTCATTCGGTCATATTTATTTTGCAAAGAAATTGAAAATTGGAGATTCTGTAAAGGCCGGAGAGTTGTTGGGTTATGCAGCATTGTCTGACCCAAATTTTGATTTTGATACAGATTTGGAAGGAAAGATGCACGCACCTAATCGTGCTGAAATACTTGGAAGTATTTTTGATCATATGACTCAGAAAGTATTAGATGCCTTCGCAGAGCATTCAATCTCTCCGGAGGAAATGATAATTCCCCTTGTTCAGCGCCAAACAAGCCCCTGTGATTTCAATTCAGGGAAGGGGCGAACTACGTTGGATTGGGTAGCGCTGAAAGGCGAAAAAATCACTACATCAGAAGGTTCACCACAAAATAATTCAGGTAATTCAAATACCGGCGT
>JAYTTL010000206.1:0-5551 GCA_043745325.1 Actinomycetes bacterium | reverse complement strand
CAGAGGATGAAACGCTCTGCCAACCACCTTCGGCGCTGCTCGCCATCAGGTGGTCGTCCCAAGGACGCATTGTTGAAGCTTTTCGGCCAGCATGTGCCAGTTGGATACCGATTTTTACATTTTGCGAGTGCGCAAAATCGATGATGGGCTTAAAGGCCGCGGCATGCCGGTCATCATCAATTGTGGGACAGGCAATTGAAATTCGCCCCTCTGGAACAACTCCGCTGGCCTCAACCATGATTAACCCAGGAGCACCTGTGGCAAAGGCGGTCAAATGTGCGCGGTGCCAGTCACCGACCAATCCACCAACGGCCGAATATTGGCACATTGGTGAGACCCAGACACGATTTTGAAAAGTTGTCGAACCAATAGTTAGGGGATCAAATAAAGCGTTCATACATAGACTCTATTGGAAATTACTTAGAAAAAAAGATGAACTTGGCACCGGCTATAAGCAAGACGATGCCAAGTGCCCGTTTGATTCCAATGCTAGAGAGTTTAGAGATACCAAACCTTGTGCCGATGAAGGCACCCAATAGGACGGCAATGAGAAAAACGGGAAGCTGACTCGGAAGAGATTTGGTTGATTGAAAGTTACCGAGCAAGCCAGCGATTGAATTAACAAATATAAAGCCGGCAACGGTTCCGCTGGCCGCTTTGACGCTCACCCAGCCAAGCCAAATAATAAGCGGTGATAAAAAGATTCCTCCTCCGGTTCCCGTAATGCCAGAGAGAAGTCCAACACAGGCGCCTATCGCAATGGCAAATCCACGATTAAACCGCCGCGCAGGTTGATCAATCTGCAATGCTTGAATCAAAAAACGTGTACCAGAAATGAGAAGCAATACGCCGATCACGGGTTTATAAATATGGCTTGGTAAATTGATATGCCCGCCGATAAAAGCCGAAGGTACTGAACCAATGATTAAATACACAAATAAGGATTTATTAAAATAGTTATTGCGTATATATCGAAGGCTCGTATAGGAAGAGACAAAGATATTAAGAGTCAGAGCTGTTGGCTTAATCACAATTGGTGGCAAATCAAAAATCGTCATCACCGCTATATATGCAGATGCTCCAGCATGGCCAACAGATGTGTATAAAATCGCACCAAGGAATAAACAACCTGCGATTAAGAGCGTGTGTAGCTCAAACATGGAACTGCTTAAACCAGTCTAGAGCTTGCGGATTAGCCAGTGAATCTAGGTTTCGAACTTCTCGCCCGTTGACGACATCGGTTACTGCAAGTTCGACTAATTTATTTGACTTTGTTCGCGGCAGCGCAGGCGCCACCAAAATTAAATCTGGTACATGTCGTGGGCTGGCCTGCGTGCGCAGCCCACTTCTAACTGCTTGCTCACGCTCTGGCGTAAAACTCTCACCCGCCTTTAGAACGACAAATAAAATCACTCGAGTGTCGCCCTCCCAATCTTGGGAGACTGCCATGGCTTCGATGATTTCTGGAAAGTTTTCTACCACTCTATAAATTTCCGCGGTTCCGATCCGTACCCCCTTTGAATTAAGTGTTGCATCACTTCGTCCAAATAGAGTAAATCCCCCTGTAGCCGATTTGGAGGCAAAATCTCCATGGGTCCACACCCCGGGAAAACCTTGAAAGTAAGCAGCAAGGTATTTCTCATTATCTCGATCTGACCAAAAACCTATCGGCTTTGATGGAAATGGCACGGTACAAACGAGCTCACCCTTTTCATCGATTGCTGCTGACTTGCCCTCGGCATTGAATACATCGGTCGCCATCCCTAAGCAGGCACCTTGTAGTTCACCCCGATAGACGGGTTGTGTCGGAACTCCGGCAAGAAAACAACCGCAGATATCGGTGCCTCCTGACATCGATGCCAAATGCACATCGCGCTTTATGTTTTCGTACACATAGTCAAAACTTTCAGGAGATAGAACCGATCCCGTTGATGCAATGACGCGCAAGTTAGACAAATCATGGGTATTGGCCGGCGTCAAACCTGCTTTGTGAGCTGAATCGATAAATTTCGCCGAAACCCCTAAGAAATCTAACTTCTCGCGCTCGGCAATATCAAAAAGGCGGGTCGGTGTGGGATACATAGGCGCCCCGTCGAAGAGGATAATTGTTGCACCACGACCCAATGTCATCGTTAACCAGTTCCACATCATCCACCCACACGTAGTAAAGAAAAAAATCTTTTGTAATGCGTGAATTTCCAATTGATATAACTGCTCAGCCAATGCTTTTAACATAACTCCCGCGCCACTATGAATGATGCATTTTGGTTTGCCTGTAGTACCTGAAGAAAAGAGTACAAAGCCAGGATTATTGAAGGGTAGTTGTTCGTACTTTGGTTGAACCCCCATAAATGGTGCTATCCACGCTTGGTAATCATTTATGTGTATCGTGGAAGTGAGCGTCGGTAGAAGCGATTCAATTTCGGTGATCTTCAAACTGCAGTCAAAGGTTTTACCATTGTATTGATACGTGTCCGCCGCCAACAAAATCTTGGGTTCAATCTGTCCGAAGCGATCTTGTACAGCCAAGGGCGCAAAATCTGGCGATGCAGTTGAAACTATGGCACCGATACTTAGCGCTCCAAGGGCGAAAATAATTGTTTCGGCAACATTTGGTGCCCAAGCAACTACACAATCGCCTCTTACAACACCCACAGCTTTCATCGCCGCCGTTGTCGCGCCAACTTGGGAGCGCAATTGTCCCCACGTTAAATGGCTGCGTGTTCCATCTTCAAGGATTGAAACTATTGCAATATCGCCATCACGGCCCTTAGATAGTAGGTTTTCGGCAACATTTAAGGTTGCATCGTTAAAAAAGGTAGTGGAGATAAAATCTTTTCCTGGTGTAAAAAACTGGGAGCCCTTGTTCCCAATGATGTGACAGTCATCCCACGCTCTTGACCAAAAATCGCCAGGATTTTCAACTGACCATGTGTGCAACTCTGAGTATGAATGAAAGCCGAGATCACGTTCAAGCCGAATAACTGCCATTTCGCTGATGTTACTTGGCCGCCAAAGTGGGGTATTCATTGAGATTTTTTAGTTATTGATCTTAAGCGAAGTCGGTAGTAAGCCCCAGATAATCCACCAGGGGCAAACATTACGACAAATATAAATAGAAGACCTAATATAAAGGCAGGTTCAGAAATAGGCCCACCAATCCACTTAGGAATCGTTTTAAAGGAGTCTTGTTGAGTTAGATCTTGCATTCGCGTTGTAGCTATCGAATAAAAAATTCCTCCGATGACCGCGCCCCAGCGAGTGACTGCCCCACCTAGAACCACCATTAATAGCAGACTAATTGTGACTCCAGCATCGGCAAATCGGGGAGCAGCACTTCCTGCTGCTAATAACATGACATCACCCAGAAGTGCGGCTAAGGCTGCACTTATTACAAAGGCTAGAAGCTTGAATCGCTGAGTATTGAGTCCTAAAACCTGAACTCGAAGTTCATTATCTCGAAGGGCGGCAAAAACTCGACCCGCTGAACTTTCAGTTACCCACCAAATAACTGCATATGTAAAAACGAGTACTGCTAAAGCCGTCCAATAAATATATTTAGTATTTACAACACTTATCCAAAAACTTGGAATTAAATCGGCATTGAGTGCTATCCCATTTTCGCCACCAGTTAAGTTAAAGAAATTGCGCTCTATAATCACATGGCCGGCTTCACCGAATGCCAAAGTAACCATCGCAAAGGTGATTCCTGAAGTGCGAAGCGATGCCGAACCTACAATGAACGCAAGCAATGCACTTACGGCAATTGAAATCAGACTCGCGAGCCACCAACTGACAATTTCATGATTAATCAAAATGCAAGTGACGTAGACCCCAGTCGCGAAGTAAAGCGCGTGGCCAAAAGATAAAAGTCCAGTGAAACCAAAGAGTAGGTCGTAGGTAAGTGCTAAACCACCCCAAATAAATGCAACTGCCATTGTTTGTTGCAAACCTGGTCGACTCATAGGATTTGAACCAAGTACCGGAGCGAGGGCTAAAAGTGCGATAAAGATTGTGAGGAGCGGGCGTGAGTATTTCCAGCGCAACATTATGCACGCACCTTACCTAGTAGGCCTTGTGGCCTAATGAGCAACACAACGGCTAATAAAATGACAACAACAAAATCACCGAGTCCGGTTGCATAATAGTTAGCAAACTGGCGAATGATTCCGATCATCATTGCCGCTAAGAAGCTACCCGGAACTGATCCCATGCCACCGATGACAACAACGATAAAACCATAAATTAGATATGTCCCAGCAATGAGTGGAGAAACACCGTTTGAGTAAACTGAAACTAAAACGCCGCCGACACCTGCGGCAAATCCACCGAGGAAAAAGACGGTGCTGAAAGCCCGTCGTACATTGATTCCGAGGGCGTTGACCATATTTCGATTCTCTACGCCTGCCCGGATTATCAAGCCAATGCGAGTGAACTTAAGAAGTGCCCAATTGGCAATTAAAAGTAGAACTGCGGTCACGATGTACACTGCTCGATCCGCAGGAATTTTCGCCCCTCCCACATCTATGGCTGTTAGAAACCATGGTGGGGTGGGAAACATTCGAAGATCATTGCCAAACCAACCGCCAAGAACCGCACCAACGACGAGTGAGACGCCAACGGTGACGAGAGCTTGATCTATGTGCCGATCGTACAAACGGGTTATGAGTAACTGCTCGATCAGTAGGGCAAATAAACCTGCCGCAAGGCCCCCAACAATCATCGCGAGAATAAACTCTGGCATCGATGTTTCAAAACCCATCTTGCTGGCCACCCAGAAGCCCACAAATGCACCCACCGTTAAGAAACTACCATGTGCAAAATTCAGGACGCCCATGAGGCCATAGATCAACGACAAACCCGAAGCAATAAGGAAATAAAGAGCCCCTAGGCCAATGCCTGTGATTAAAATTAAAATGAAAGTATCCATTTATAGATTGCCTCCACTCACGCCCAACATCTGATGCACCCACGCTGGGTCATTTAAGTTTTCAGGACCACCTTGGAAAATTACGCGGCCTTGATCCATTACAACCACGTTATCGGCGATACGCCTAACTAATGCTAAATTTTGCTCGACTAGCAACATTGTTGTTTCATGTGCGGTTTTTTCCAATGCGTTGGCAACCTCAGTGACTAGTTTTGGCGCAAGACCTTTTGTAGGCTCATCAACAAGAAGAATCTCATTTTTATTCAATAAAGCACGTGCTATTGCCACCATCTGTTGTTGGCCACCCGAAAGCGAACCGGCTAATTGGGAGGCGCGAGTGTTGAGTTCTGGGAAAAGGGCGTAAATTGTTTTAAATGCCTCCCCATTGCTCTTTGAGCGCGATGCCAAAGCTAAATTCTCCCGCACTGAGAGTGTTGAGAAGATTTCGCGGTCTTCTGGAACGTAAGCGATTCCAGTCTGTACGATTTTATAAGTTGGCATCCCAATAATTTCTTGGCCATGTAACTGCACCGACCCGGTACCGGGGTAAAGGCCCAAAATTCCTTTTAGCGTGGTGGATTTACCCACACCATTTCGTCCAAGCAATGCCGTTACTTTATG
>JAYTTL010000205.1:0-1529 GCA_043745325.1 Actinomycetes bacterium | reverse complement strand
TCATTCTCAGAATCAAGTGCGTGGTACCAGAGTGAGATGTAACCGGGCGTTGCGTAGGCAGTATTCAGAGTCAAGCTTATTCTTTTTTCAACTTCGGCTGTGTCGCCAAATAGCCTTACAATCGCATCAAAGGCTGCCTGGCTGCGTGTATATTCCATAACGCTCGCGAGCGTTTCTATTGCCTTTGAGTGGGTTTCTCTATCTTTCATCCACACGGCCATTCGCTCTTCAAGAAGCGGGATCACCCATGATTTTACTCTCGCTAAGATGTGGAGTTGATCAATCGGTGACCACGTTCCTCCCCCAGGACGATCACGGGATTCGATTGGTGCGCCCTCATTCAAGAATTCGTCAACAAATTGATGCTGCAAAGCTTCTGGACGATCGACCATATGTATGGGCGGACCCTCCTGCCCAATACTAATCGTTGAGAACAAAGTGATGCATTGAAATAACTTCTTATAGTAGGGCATTTGGATCTTCAGCCCGGTTTGGGTTCTGGATTTCCCGTGAAGTGTGCATTCCTCTATTATGCGCCGGCAAGTTTCAGTGCTTCAAATTGCTCAGAGTCTCATCGGCCCTTCTTTTTCCCTTCTTCCTGGCGCCTGACATAGGCCTCTTTTGAAATCTTCGCTAGTTTCTGGCGAAGGATCTCCGGGTGGATATCGCTATGCAATCTGGCAAGTTCCACCAATGGATCGGTGAGTATTTCCAATGTCGTCGGTTCATGGCGATAACGATCAATGATTGCCTCGCCCCAAGTATAAAGTGTTGAATCCGATGGGTGATCGAGCATCCTAGGAATAGTTTCCTGAGCAACTTCTCGAATCAGCAAGTTTGAGGATTCAAGCGCGTAATACCATGTCGAGATGAAATTGGGGTTTGGTGATCCAAACTTTGAATTCAGCGCCATCTTAATCCATTTACGTGATTCAGCACTATTTGAAAACACTCGACCGGTGAAATCAAGAGCCCGAATTGTTCCGCCGTATGCTACAGAACCAACCACCTTTTCAATCGCCGATTTATTTGCTTCCGGTTCTTTCAGCCACTCTTTTAGCCGAATTTCTACTAACGGTAATGCCCAGTCTGTATAATTTGTCAGTAACTTAAAGTCACTTAAGTGATCGGATGTTTTGGGGTATCCCTCCACATAATCAGTCGGGTTTCCATCTTTGAGAAAATCGGCGACGAACTGCCGTTGATACGATTCTGGCCGGTCCAGAATTGGAATAGAATCGGTTTGCCCCTGGCCCGAAGCCGTAGCAAGAAAAACCATAATTAGTGAGAGATGCATTTTATGAGCCATTTAGAAACCTCTTAAATGCATCTGAATTTACTTCTAACGTTTTCAACGAGGATGTCCCGGCTTTGCACCTTTTCTGCGTTTTTCCATTTCATTCTCAGCGGATTCCAACAACCTCCGCCTGGCCTCGAAGTGACCCTGAGGATTATTGGATCGAATCAGTTCCAGAATCGGATCGTTGTACAAATCTTCCATAGTCGGTATTCGATTGTATCGAGTTACT
>JAYTTL010000204.1:0-5583 GCA_043745325.1 Actinomycetes bacterium | reverse complement strand
CGCCGCCTCTAAGCTGGAGAGTGTTGATGATGTTGTTGTCGTCGAGAACCGTGATCTTCGCCGTGATATACGGCTTACACATCGTTTCATAGATCGAGATCGACTTGATGTGTCGGCGGACATCTGCCCCTTCAATCTTACAGGCTCTCAGACCACATTTGGTCGGCTGGACAACTGGCATTTTCTTATTCTTTTAATTTCAGACGCATGTCTTCGGAGACATCGATGACATACTTGGCGTCGATGACATGAATGTTTTTGCGATTTTCGTTGAGTTCGGACTCCCGATCATAGTACGTAATGGCTTTCCAGAAGATGGCTTCGTTGTCTTTGATATTTTCCACCAGAATTTTATAAGAATTAGAATTTGCCGCCAGACCGTCTTGGTTTTTCAGAACTTTTAAAACGGTCGAGTTTGCGACCAGATCACCCGAAACGTGTTGGATAATAGCCGTCGTGGTGTTGGCGGCGACAATTTCGCCTTTGCCGACCGAATTCGCCGGATCATAGAGACTGATCAGATCGCCTGCGACAAAAACGGTATTAGCTGCGACAATGTTGTATTGCACAATCTTGTTGGTGTTGGTGACCCAATCCTCGTTGCGGCGGGAATAGCTGATGATCTTGTTGCCCACCCCAAAGTTGGCGGTAAAATATTTTTTGTGTTCGCGCGCAAGGTTGTTTTCGTAGAATGAGGGGGAGATTTCTTTGTCGTCGCCAGCCCAGTTGTTTTGGTAGTACGCGACCTTGCGTAGCGCTTGCTCAAACGACCCGTACTTTTTGGCGATCAGAGATTCAAACTCGTTTTCGTTGAGATACCATTCATAGTACGGATCGATGATATCGTTGGTGATCCAGATCATCCAATCCATCTCGGGGTCTTGATAGTAGGCTTCCGCCAGATTATCGGCGCGTAACCCCGCGTTGATTTGGATCGGCTCAAAAAGCGTAGATGTGCGCCGCGCTTCCTCGGTCAACCGCATCGAGCGCGTAATATCCCTACATGCAATATTATTATATGAAATGATCGGAAATTTAGTAAAAAGACGGTCGATTGTATTGATCCTTTGTTATCTGCCGTTATCAACTGCGCCGTAATCACCGCTTACCCAGTATTCCAGTTCAACAAACGACGCCTGGATAATGACGGCTTCAGGAGGATTATCGCCATCCTTGCCTGCATAAAATGAAGGAGCGCCCTGAGCCCAGTTGATAGATACGCTATTAATAACAGACGGCTTAAATCTATTCAAAAATTTAGAGTTGGGATGATATGTCAGTTTAAATACATTGGGAAATTCCCAGATAAGTGCGGCTGGGGCTCTTCCTACGGCTTTCGCATTACTCAAGGCCCAGTAAATCTCTTGTATTGCCTTAGATTCTTTAAAATTTTTGGGCAAAAATATCCAGGAAAATTGATAGGTGTTGTATTTTGGACCTTTCAGTAGAACAGTAAACCATTGGTTTGGTGCATATCCAAGGTAAGCCTGAGCCTGAGCATTTATATGATCGATAGCCGAATCATTATTTTTTCCGGCAAAAGCTGCTAGCCCCACTTTACCCGCGTTCGTTGCGACTGCTTTAGCGATGCCTTTTTCTATACTGTTAGCAATATTTTTTTTTCCAAGAGTAGCAGCATCTCCGATGATATCTTTGACGGCTTGCTTGCCGTCATCAAGTGTCTTCTGCAAGTCTCCTAAGTTTTGACTAGAAGCCTGACTGCCTTGGAAAAAATTACCAGCTTGATTGCCGATTGCCCCAAGTATCTCGCCTGCACTAACTTCATCACCATAATCCACAACATTTGCATCAATCATTTGTCCAGGCATAGGCATCGGCAAAACAATCGTCTTGTCTCGACTAAAACTAATCTTCTCAAGGCTTTGTCGCGAATACTTCGAAATGTCCAGCGTCATGTAATATTTTGGGGTCGTGAGTGGAAATCTTAAGGTCGGGGCTCCGCTGTTGTTGTCCTTATAGTTCTTGATCGTCTGATTGATATTCGTGTCGCGCTGGAGATTGAGCGGTACCGTAAAGTCGCCCCGTCGCTTCGAAGAATCTGTTGTCGGAGTATTGACCGATAAGTTATTTCGAATACGCGGATCGGAAGAGGCCATCGTTCGCTTTCTTATAAATATCTTTTTGTTTCTAAGGGTATTTAGTAAAAGGAAAAGTATGCGAAAATTGAGTGACAAAGAAGTAGAACAATGGGCAAAACGGGCAAATGTAAGTAAGGAACAAATTTTGTTTCATACAAACGGCGGAATTGTTCATGGCAACAAATTATCGACGGCTAAAATAACAAGTGAGGCGGTATCCGAATCCAATCGCAACAGAATTTGGTCCAAAGAATCAAAAGAAAAAATAGCAAAGTACGTGATAAATAGACACAAAACCGATCCTGTATATGCCGAATCGCGCAGAAACTGTGGTGTGAAAAATGGTATGTATGGCAGAAACAGGTCTGGGCCAAATAATCCAAGATTCGGCGTTAAATTAAGTCAAGAAACCAAAGACAAAATCAGAAAGTCACATTTGCAAAGACATGCTAAAGCCAAACAAGCCGAATTGTAGACCACGGTCCAACAAATTTAAACAAGGTCTATTTAAACCCCATAATCCGTCCAAATACTTAGGGAATGCCAAGAACATTATTTATCGATCCCACTGGGAATTTAAATATTTGATGTATTTAGATCACAATCCCGATGTTCTAGAGTATGGTTCGGAAGAAATTTCTATTCCTTATTTATCACCCATCGATAAACGGGTACATCGGTACTTTCCTGATTTTTATGTTAAAAAGAAAACTGCGACAGGTTTCGAGCGCGTGATCATTGAGATCAAGCCGCTGGCCCAGACCAAACCACCTAAGAAGGGCAAGTCGTCTCGCAAGTTCCTAAAAGAGTCGATGACGTATGCGATAAATATAGCCAAATGGGAAGCGGCTGAAAGGTTCTGTGCACAGAACGGCATGAGTTTCGTCAAGCTAACCGAGAAAGAGCTGAATATCGCTACATGAGCATCAAAGACACTCTCTTAGACAAATACCAAGAACAAATGGCAAATTTGGCTCTCAGTGCCAAAAAGGCCCAGACATGGTTCAACGCCAAGGTCAAGACGGTATCGGGTAACGAACTGATGCAAGATCGTCCGCGTCTGGTCACCAAGGGCCAGCTCAGCAGACGGCATGTCGGGCGATTGGTCATGTACTACTACGATCCTAAGACCAAAGATAAATTGCCTTATTACGACAGGTTTCCTCTGTCCATTATTGTTGATATCGACAACCAAGGATTTTACGGCCTCAATCTGCATTATTTGCCTGTCGGTATGCGCGTCAAGCTTCTCGATGCTCTCGTTACAATTTACAAAAACAAACAACTAGACGAAAACAAAAAACTGACCATGTCGTATAAATTGTTGAAGGCCAGTTCCAAGACGAGGTTTTTTAAGCCTTGTTTCAAGCGGTATTTGTACGGCCATGTTCGGTCGAAATTTTATGTGGTCGATCCGGTCGAATGGGAGATGGTTCTGACCCTTCCGACCGAACGTTTCGAGAAGAAAGACAAAGCATTTGTCTGGGAAGAATCCAAAAAGAGCCTGGGAGCGAAATAAGAAAAATGGGATTTAGAAACCCTAAGGATGTGGTAGCCGTCGATAGCCAACGCGGCTTCAATATCGCGCGGTTCAGATCGGAAATCGTTTCCCGTAATCTTTTGCGGCCAAACCTGTTTCATGTGGAATTTTCCATTCCTCAGGGCCTCCAGAGCGGTCCAAACCGCAACAACGCCTACAACGCTGTTTCCAAGCTGGAATTCTGGGTCGAATCAGCCACGCTTCCAGGTTTTATCATCAATACCTATCAGGCCATGAGATACGGCTACGGAACACAAGAACGACGGCCTCTTAGTCAGCCGCTGTACGGCGAAATCCAGTTTGACATCATCATGGATCAGGAAAAAACCAACTATGATTTTTTCTATGACTGGATGAACGTTATTGTCAATACCGACATGCGCGACGGTCCTAATGGTGAAACCAAAGAAATTCGGGATGTTCGCTCAGTTCCGTTCGAGTTGGGATATCGTGACGACTACACCATCGATCTGGGAATTTATGTCTATGGCCCGAACGGCGATCTTGCGTCACAAATTTATCTCCGTGAAGCTTTCCCTATATCTCTAGGAGACATTAAACTAGCCTGGGCCGACAACAATGCATATATGCGACTACCGATAGTCATCGCCTATACCGACTGGTATAGAGCCGTTTAAAAATAATGGAGTAACAATGTCCCTACCCAAACTTGAACATCCGATTTTCACTATTAAAGTTCCCTCGACTGAAAAGTCCATCAAGCTTCGGCCCATGCTTGTCAAAGAAGAGAAAATTCTTCTAATGGCCAAAGAAGCTGCGGATGTCAACAGTATGATTCTGTCTATTCGACAAGTCGTGACCAACTGTCTTGTCAATGCTGACACGAACGTCGATGATCTGACTACGTTTGATCTCGATTATATCTTCATCCGTCTACGGGCCAATTCTATTGATTCCAAGGTCAAGGTGTCGTTTACCGATCCCGAAGATGTTCCGGTCAAGAAACGCGACAAGGAAGTTCAAAAAACATATGACTTCGAGATCGACCTGAACGAAGTCACGGTCAAGTTTCCCGAGGACAAAAAGACCAACATGGTGATCAAGATCGGGGATGTTTCAGGCCTGAAGCTCAGGTATCCCACCGTCAAGGTTTACGAATCCCAGGCTATTATCGATGCCAAGTCCGAAGAAGCCGCCAACGAACTTCTGATCGCGTCCGCTTTTGAATCCTATTTCGAAGGTGACAAGATGTACAATCTTCAGGATGTCACGCCGACCGAGCTTTCGGAATTCATCGAGAACCTCGATATCCCTACCTACAACAAGGTCGTCGAGTTTCACAATTCCATGCCTCATGTTTTCTATGAAATTAAATTTAAGAACTCGAAAGGCACGGAGCGCGTCGTGACGTATAATAAGCTACGCGATTTTTTTACGTTTTAATGCAGCACAACAGCCTGAAGAATTACTATGATGTCGTGTTCGCATTACAACAAAAGTACGGTTATAGAATTACCGAAATAGAAAATATGATGCCATGGGAGCGTGATGTCTATTTGGCCCTGATTGAGAAAGAAAACAACAAAACCGAAGAAAAGATCGAATGGTAAGTACCCCTGGATTAAAAAAACTCTCTCAAGCTGTCACGAAAGGCGGTTCATCCAAAGCTGGCCTTATCGCCCACGTCACGTTTCAAAAACCCGCAAACTCCAATGAACCTGGACGAGATCGCCCAAACTTAAAATCGGTGCTGCCGTTCACCCAGGGTACAGATATGAGCACGTCTGTGCTCGTTTCGTCGCTGAACAGCATTATTGATAACATCAAAGTTAAGTCATCGGGCGGTGACGCCTCCAATGCGGTTCAGAAACAATCACAACTTCTTGTCGATGTTTCGAGCGAATCGACCGCTATCCAGGCCAATTTCCAGGTTGTTTCGAACCAGATTTCGATCCTGTCAAATTTTGTTTATGATCTCGACTT
>JAYTTL010000203.1:0-1545 GCA_043745325.1 Actinomycetes bacterium | reverse complement strand
ACAAGCAGTTTTAAGGTCGCCTGGATGGTCAATGGCGTTGGCGTAAGAGTGCGGAGTAATTAGGCGCGAAGGGCTTGGGCAAAGGATCGGAAATCCTCTACCAATAAATCAACTTCACGCTGACCATGCGCCAGGGAAATTAGCCACTGCTCATCTAGGCCTGGAGGCGTGATGATTCCGCGGTTGAGTGAGTACAGCCATGATAACTCTGCAACTGCAAAATCTGTGGCCTTGTAGTCACGGTAATTGCGCAGCGGCGTCGTTGACCATGTAATACAACCTTTGACACCAAAACCTACGGTGTGTGCTGGAAGTTGATACTCATCAATAATTAAATTTATGCGATCTAATGCTTGTTGATTGAAGGCTTCGGCAACGTCAAGAGCATCTTTCGTACAGATTCTATCGATTGCGCGTACTCCAGCCATCGCTAACGGATTTCCGTTGAAGGTTCCGAAATGTGCCATTTTTCCATTAGAGACAAAGTCCATGTACTTCTTCTTGCCACCGAAAGCAGCCAAAGTTAATCCGCCACCAATTGATTTAGCCAATGTAATTAAGTCAGGAATTACACCAAGACGCTGTGCCGCACCTTGGTGTCCAGCAGTTAGGCCCGTCTTTACTTCATCAAAAATGAGAACCACGTCGTACTCATCGCAGAGCTCACGGACTCGCTCTAAATAACCCTCGTCAGGTAAGACAATGCCAAGGTTTTCTATGACGGGCTCAATGATGAAGCAGGCAATCCTCGAGGCGTTCTTTTCAAAAACGCGCTCAAGTGAGTCGGAATCGTTGTAGGAAACAACATAAATATCTCCAGGAACTATGCCTGCAGGCACATGAGCAATTGGATCGCTAGCGTCACCAATTTGATCAATCGGAGGTTTAGCCGAAACTACAAATGGATCGTAACTGCCGTGGTAGCCGCCTTCGACCTTAACTATGCCATCTTTGCCAGTTGCAGCACGTGCTGTTCGAACGGCATACATGGTGGATTCGGTGCCGCTATTGGTAAAGCGAACCTGATCGATGGCAAAGCGGCGACAGATTCGCTCGGCAGCATCGGTGGAAATCGGTGAAGGGGTTACAAAGAGCATCCCAGTTTCTAAGGCGCTCTTTACCTCTTCCACCACTGTTGGATTCAGGTGGCCGGCAAGCATCGCGCCAAAGCCCATTGAGAGATCGAGGAGCTCGCGCCCATCGACATCGGTCATCCACGCACCTTTTGCGCTGGCAATTGAAATTGGATAAGGATCCCAGTGCTGAAAGCTTGAGGTTACACCTAGAGGTAGAGATTTAAAGGAGCGCTTACTTTCTTCGGCGCTCTTACCTGTTTGCTTAGTAAATAACTCCCATTCAGATTTCAGGAGGGCGGCAACTCTTTCCGGTGGTATTTCTACTGATGTTGTAGGGACGAATCTAAAAGTTTCCTTGTGATTAGTTTGTGTAATCATTGTAAAGCTTGTACGGCAAAGGTTTCAGCGTTTGAAACTCGTTTGAGAAGTACTCTCCCGGTTCGGTTTTTTTAGTCCTTACGAACTAAGG
>JAYTTL010000202.1:0-5637 GCA_043745325.1 Actinomycetes bacterium | reverse complement strand
TCATCTCAATCTTCATTCTCATAATCGGATTTTGTATGTCAGAGCTTGCATCGGCATATCCAACTTCAGGTGGTATCTACTGGTGGGCATCTAAGCTCGGTGGCGCAAAGGCCGGCTTTTTCACCGGTTGGCTTAACTTAATTGGTTTAGTGGCAGTCACTGCCTCCGTTGGTTACGGTGTCACCGGCTTTATCAACAATTTAATTGGTCTTTATTCACCAAATTATGCGACTACCTTCATGGGTGGGGATTACATTAAACAGCAATTCGTTATTTTCCTCGTTGTTATTCTATTTGCAACGTTAGTAAATGTTTATAGTGGTCCACTTTTAGCAAGTTTTAATAACATCTCAGTTTGGTGGCATGTTTTTGGTGCCGCAGTCATCGTGGGAATTTTGATTTTTGGCACTGACAAGCATCAGACTCTTAACTGGATGTTTACAACTAAAATCAATAACTCCGGTTTTAGTGATAACTCTTACTGGTACTTTGTCCTACCCTTAGGTTTCTTGCTAACCCAATACACGATTACCGGCTTTGATGCATCGGCGCACCTTTCAGAGGAAACACACGATGCTCATGTGTCGGCAGCAAAAGGAATTTGGAAGTCAATCGCTTACTCTGCAATCGGAGGATACATCTTATTAATGGCATTTTTATACGTTGCCACTAATACCGATTACATCAGTTCATTTGATCCCGCAGTAAACCCATACGGGGGTGGGCAGATTATTGCGTTGCTCTATAGCGCGCTAGGTAGTGGAGCATCTTTTAAGCTCATTATGATTATTACAACTGCCGGCCAAATTTTCTGTGTGACCGCGTGTTTAACTTCATGCTCACGCATGATGTACGCATTCTCGCGTGATGGCGCCGTACCAATGGGAAGACTGTGGAAGAAAGTTAACTCTCACCATGTGCCAGTAAATGCAGTCATTGCATCGGCAATTGCTGGAATCGCAATGACGCTTCCAGCGCTATGGAAGAGTCCAACCGGTGCACCAACTGCTTTCTATGCAGTGGTATCGGTTGCTGTTATCGCTTTGTATCTTGCCTTCTTGATTCCGATCTATCTTCGCTTAAGAGCCGGAGATTCATTTAAGGTCGGTGCTTGGACGCTTGGTTCTAAGTACAAATGGATGTGCACGCTTGCAGTGGCAGAAATTGCAATTATCTCTGTCTACTTTATCTTGCCATTCTCACCTGTTGGAATTCCAGGTCATAAAGACTTTACGTGGACTGCGGTAAATTATGCACCAATTATTACCGGAGGTGCATTAATAATCCTCTGGGCGTGGTGGAGTATGTCGGCCAAGAAATGGTTCACAGGTCCACGAAGCAATCTCAACACATAAAAGGATACTAACACTAGAAAACCCTTGCCACTTAGGTGGCAAGGGTTTTTCTTTGTAGATTTTCTTATTACAAATGGATACCATCGCCTAATGAAATCAATGTCGATTGAAGAGTTAAGAAATAAAGTTGAAAATGGAACAATTGATACCGTCGTAGTAGCAATGACCGATATGCAGGGCCGTTTAACGGGCAAGCGAATTCATGGCCAGTTTTTCTTGGACGAGGTTCTAAAGCACGGAACTGAAGGATGTAACTACTTGCTAGCCGTTGATATAGATATGAATACCGTTCAAGGTTATGAGATGTCTTCATGGGAGCGCGGTTATAGCGACTTTGCCTTAGTTCCAGATATGGATACGTTGCGATTAATTGATTGGCAGCCAGGTGCGGTTCTGGTTTTAGCCGATGTCCAATGGCTCGATCACAGCGATGTTGTTGCCTCTCCACGCCAAATTCTTCGCAAACAAGTTAAGGCGCTCAAGGATGCGGGCATGGAGGCAATGTGTGGCACCGAACTTGAATTTGTAGTCTATAAAGATACATACGAAGAGGCGTGGAACAAGTCCTATCGAGATTTAATTCCAGTGAATCAATACAACGTCGATTATTCAATTATGGGTGGTTCGCGAATTGAACCGCTCTTGCGCCGTATTCGCCTATCAATGGCGAATGCGGGAATGATTGTTGAGTCGGTAAAGGGTGAATGTAACTTTGGCCAACATGAAATTGCATTTAAATACTCTGATGCACTCTCCAACTGCGATAATCATGTGATTTATAAGAACGGTGCTAAAGAGATTGCATCGGATGCGGGCTATGCCCTGACATTTATGGCAAAACCCAATGAAAGAGAGGGCAACTCTGCCCATATTCATCTCTCTTTTCGAGGCCTTGATGGGTCGATGGTGATGGCCGATCCACACGATAAGGAACAGGGATTAAGTGATGTAGGCCGACAATTTATTGCTGGTCAGATTTCGCACTTGCGTGAGCTTGCTCTACTTTTTGCGCCCAATATCAACTCCTATAAGCGATATGTTCCTGGATCTTTTGCTCCCACTGCAATTCGCTGGGGACGCGATAACCGCACGTGTGCGCTGCGCTTAGTCGGACAAGGACCCTCACTTCGTTTAGAAAATCGTGTTGCCGGAGGTGATGTAAACCCTTACTTAGCCGTATCTGGAGTCATCGCAGCAGGTCTGGATGGAATTAAAAACAAGATGGCGCTTGAGCCGGCCTTCCAAGGAAATGCCTACGAGTCAGACTCTGCTCGAATTCCATCGTCGATGCCTGAAGCGCTAGCTCTTTGGGAAAATAGCGCATGGATCAAAGAGGTCTTTGGTGCAGAAGTGCAAGCTCACTATGCCAACATGGCAAAGATTGAAATCTCCGCTTACGGTAAGGCAATTACCGATTGGGAGCTCTTTCGAAACTTTGAAAGGTTTTAAATCGACGTGTCAACTTCATATGATGTAATTAATCCTGCCACTGAACAATTAGTAAAAAATGTCGCACACCTAGATTTAGCGGCGACCGATGATGTAATAGAAAAAGCGGCGAGAGCTTTTCTCAGTTGGCGACACGTTACACCTGGTGAGCGCGCTCGTTTGTTGCGCAGTTTTTCCCAAGCTGTCACTGATCATCGTGAAGAGTTGGCCCAAATAGAAATCACAAACTCAGGCCACACCCGCTCAAATGCACTCTGGGAGGCCGACAACGTCGCAAACACATTGATGTATTACGCCGCCGCCCCTGAGCGATTATTTGGTCGCCAGATTCCTGTGCCGGGTGGCATTGATGTCACTTTCAAAGAACCACTCGGCGTCGTTGGTGTCATCGTGCCCTGGAACTTTCCGATGCCGATTGCTGGCTGGGGTTTTGCCCCCGCACTTGCTGCCGGTAACACCGTTGTTTTAAAGCCCGCCGAGTACACGCCGTTGACCGCCATTCGCCTGGGTGAATTAGCGCTTTTGGCCGGAATTCCCGATGGAGTATTTAACGTTCTGCCCGGCAAAGGAAGTGTCGTTGGCAATCGCTTTGTGACTCACCCCTTAGTGCGCAAAGTTGTCTTTACTGGCTCTACAACGGTGGGGAAACAAATCATGGTTGGCTGCGCCAATCAGGTTAAGCGCCTCACTCTAGAACTTGGCGGCAAGAGCTCTAACATCATCTTCGCCGATGCCGATATTGCTAAGGCAGCAGCAGGTGCACCTGGGGCCGTCTTTGATAACGCTGGACAGGATTGCTGTTCCAGATCGCGTATCTTGGTTCAAAAATCGGTCTTTGATTCCTTTATGGAACACTTTGAAGTTGCGGTAAAAAAGTTTCGCGTTGAAGATCCACAACTCGCAACGGCCGATATGGGGCCGCTCATCTCTAAAAAACAGTTAGATGTCGTTGAATCATTCTTAGATGAGCCAATCGCATTCAAGGGTAGTGCGCCAAGCGGGGCTGGTTACTGGATGGCCCCAACGGTTCTTCTCCCTAAAAACACACAGGCACGTTCGTGGCGCGAAGAGATCTTTGGTCCCGTCGTTTCCGTGATGGTCTTTGATGATGAGGCCGAGGCTATTGCTATGGCTAATGACAGCGAATATGGATTATCAGGTTCCATATGGACACGCGATGTTGGACGTGCGCTTCGCGTTTCTCGTGGAATTGATACGGGCGCACTTTCGGTTAACTCCAACTCTTCGGTGCGCTTCTGGACTCCCTTTGGTGGATTTAAGCAGTCAGGACTTGGCCGTGAGCTCGGACCAGATGCGCTCGACTCATTTACCGAAGTGAAAAATGTTTTTATCTCACATGATTAAATAAGGCGAATCGGCGCAGTTGCTATGCGATCAAGAAATTGATCGACCAAGTCATAGCCGCGCTGATTACTCTCCTTTTCAAGAGTCTTAGTTTGTAAACGTAAATCTTCGACAACAACTCCTTCAGATTCAGCTTCGGCTCGACCGCCCTCCATCGCCAACCACATATCTAATACGTCGGCATCGATCTCTGGATGAAACTGCACTCCCAAAGTGCGTCCATAAACATAGGCCTGTGGGCAGAGTTCGTTGCGCGCAATCTCGGTTGATCCTGGCGGAAAAGTAAATCTGTCCCAGTGATATTGAAACCAAGGTCCGCGGGGAATCAGAGATTCATCAATACTTTCGATCTCAAACCAACCTAACTCTGCGCGCGGAGATCTCGAAACCGTGCCGCCCAAAACTCGCGACATAAGTTGGCCACCAAAACAAATCCCCATAACTGGGATACCCGCATTGTGGACTTGTCGCATTTTTTCAATTTGTGGCAATAGCCAGTTACCAATCACGTGATCGTCGTAAGCGGCATATGGAGCTCCCATAACGACGACAACATCAAAGCTAATCAAATCTGGCCAGGTAGGCGTTACGTTAGGGGTCTTCGCATTTTGCTCATCAACAATAACAAATCGGGTGATTTCATATCCACGTCGCTCAAACTGTGCCCAAATCGGTCCGCCAGCACTGACGTGATCGTGCTCGATAAAAATAACGCGTTTCATTTTCTCCTCCATTAATACATCACCAAACCACCCGAAATATTCAAATCCTCACCCGTCGTTGAAGCAGAGCGATTAGATGCAAAGAATAAGACTCCTTGTGCAATATCCTCTGGGGAAACAAATCTGCCCATAGGTACCATGTCAAGCCACTGCGCTGCTATGTCTTCAGGTGTCGTTTTTTCTCCTGTTGCAACTTTGGCAATAACACCATCGAGGCGCGGGCCTGCAACAAATCCAGGCGAGATTAGATTTACTTTAACTCCATGTCGCGCCAACTCTAAAGCTAAAGTGCGCATCATTCCCACCATTCCCAGTTTGGAAGTCGCGTACACACTTCGATTTATCAAAGGGCGCTTTCCAGTTACGGAGCCAATAAAAACAATGGAACCAGATTTGTGAGAAATCATCGAAGGGATCACCGCCTTTGAAAGTAAAAAAGGAGCTTTCAAATTTGTGTCTATACATTCATCCCATTCGGCCTCATCTAACTCCCAAAGCGGGGCCGACTTTCCTGTAATCCCGCTGTTATGCACCAAGATATCTATCCGACCAAAACTCTGCAATGAAAGTTGTACCGAACTTTGAATCGTTGTGAGGTCGAGTAGATCGAGGTAGCAGACAAGTGGCGATAATCCGGTTTTTAGCCCGGCAATCAAGCCCGCAGTTTCATTCAGTGCGCGCATGTCTCTGCCAGCCAAAATAAGTTGGGCACCTTCTTTTGCCAAAGCCAGACTTATCGCGCGGCC
>JAYTTL010000201.1:0-21561 GCA_043745325.1 Actinomycetes bacterium | reverse complement strand
GATATTACGATTTCAAAGATACGCTTTTTAGAGTCTGAAGGTCTTATTGAGCCTCAGCGTACACCGTCGGGATATCGTAAATTTACGAGCTCTGATCTAGAGCGTCTGCGATATGTGTTGCAAGCCCAACGCGATCAATACCTTCCTCTTAAAGTAATCAAAGACAATCTCGATGCTATGGATCGTGGACTTCAACCTGCGACACCAGGTGGGGTTGCGCGCCCAACAATTGCTTTGGCCACTATTGATGGCGAGATGGCACCGAGCGCCTTTGCCGAAGTCAATGAGATGCGCCTATCTCGCGAAGAGCTGTTAAAGAACTCTGGATTAAGTGATGATCAATTGGTCGAGCTTGAAAGTTATGCCCTCATCTCCCCAAAAGGCAGACATTACGACGGTGATGCATTAGCCATTGCTAAGGCGGTCACAGAGATGGCGAGCTTTGGAATTCAAGCTCGACATTTGCGTTCATTTAAATCTGCAGCAGATCGTGAGATTGGCCTAATTGAACAAGTGATCACACCACTACTTCGACAAAAATCTCCAGAGTCAAAGGCACGCGCCGCCGAAGTTCAAAAAGAGATTGCATCGCTTTCAATCCGCTTACATGCAGCTCTGGTTCGCGGCGGACTTCATCGACTGCGACCATAGTGATCTTTCTTGCGATGGAGGTGATTGGCGTTCGAGTTGAAATGCCATCGAATCAACCTATAGTTTTGCTGAGAGAAAAGGATGGCCTGCGTTTTTTACCTATTTGGGTTGGGACGGGGGAGGCCACTGCCATCGCTTTTGCGCAACAGGGAATTCAACCCCCTCGCCCACTCACCCATGATCTAATGCAAGATGTGATTGAGGGCCTTGACGCTGTTTTAACCTCCGTTCATCTCACAGAGATTAAAGATGGAGTTTTTTATGCAACTTTAAACCTGCGTACAAGCAGCTCTGAAACCATCAGTATCTCCGCCAGGCCCTCTGATGCCATAGCCCTTGCCATTCGCACCCACAGCAACATTTTGGCCGCGCCTGAACTTTTGGAGGAGGCCGGTATTGAGATTCCAACGGCCGAGGGTGATGAGAATCAAGAAGTAGAGCGTTTTAAAGAGTTTTTAGAGCAGATTAACCCTGAAGATTTTAAAGCCTAGGCGCAAAAGTCTCAATCTCTAGTAGAGGTTTGAACCGTGTCGGTCATTGAAAGCCGTTCGGCGCTGCTTTAGATTTGTAGCCCTAAGAGAATCGAGACCGCTGTGCTTTCCCAAGAACCAGAGATTGGCTATCGAGGCGCTACTGCATGTTCGGCGGCAGGTATCTCTTATCGCCAGTTAGATTATTGGGCGCGCACATCGTTGGTATCCCCAAGTATCCGAACCGCTAGTGGCTCAGGAAGCCAACGCTTATATGGATTTCGAGATATTTTAGTTTTAAAGATTGTTAAACGACTTCTTGATGCCGGCGTATCTCTGCAAAATATCCGCACGGCAGTAGAGCACCTACGAAACCGTGGCGAGTTGGATTTAGAGCGAATTACATTGATGAGTGATGGTGCCTCCATTTATGAGTGCACGAGCTCGGATGAGATCATAGATTTACTCGCCGGAGGTCAAGGGGTATTTGGAATCGCCGTTGGCAAGGTATGGCATGAAGTTGAAGGCTCCCTTCTGCGCCTTCAAGGCGAAGTTAATGGTCAACTCATTAGTGTCCAAGATAACGACGAGCTTTCTCTTCGACGAAAGAGCAAAGGCGCTTAAACCCCCTTATTCTTTCTCCATGATTGATTACGATGCATTTTCACGTCGGCATATTGGCCCCTCCGAAGAACAAGCCCAAGCGATGCTTATGGAGCTCGGTTATTCGTCGATCTCTGATTTTATCGCCGACGTTGTTCCGGCAAATATTTTAATCTCCGAAAAACTTGACAGAGTTTTACCGCAACCTCTTAACGAAGTTGAAACGATTGCCGCACTGCGTTTAATCGCCGATAAGAATCACGTATTTAGATCCGTAATAGGAATGGGTTACTACGCAACAGTCACGCCTCCCGTAATCGTTCGAAATGTTTTGGAAAACCCAGCGTGGTATACGGCCTACACACCCTACCAACCAGAGATTTCGCAGGGGCGATTGGAAGCGTTATTTGCTTTTCAAACTACGGTCTGCGATTTAACGGCGCTACCTATTGCCAATGCTTCGATGTTGGATGAGGGAACGGCAGCGGCCGAAGCAATGACGTTAGCGCGCAGAAATTATAAAGGCAGTGATGCAGCAGTTTTTCTTATCGATAAAAATCTGCACCCTCAAACTATTGCAGTTGTTCAAACACGGGCCAAGCCAGCGGGCATTACCGTTGAAGTCGTTGATCTGTCAAAGAATCCACAAAACGCTGAAGTTTTCGGAGTTTTGGTTCAATACCCGGACACATATGGAAACATAACTGATTATTCGCAGTTAGCGAAGTGGACTCACGGCAAAGATGCATTGCTCATTGTCGCAACCGATCTTTTAGCACTTACCTTAATAAAAGCACCAGGGGAGTGGGGAGCCGATATTGCAGTTGGTTCGGCGCAACGCTTTGGCGTGCCCATGGGTTTTGGTGGCCCGCATGCCGGATTCATGGCGGTACGAATGGGGCTAGAGCGTTCCTTGCCTGGTCGACTCATTGGCCAAAGTTTGGATGCCCATGGAAATCCTGCTTTTCGTTTAACGCTGCAGACGCGCGAACAGCATATCCGCCGCGATAAAGCCACCAGCAATATCTGTACAGCGCAGGTTTTACTTGCAGTGATGAGCGCGTTTTATGCGATGTGGCATGGACCAATGGGTTTAAAGATAATCGCAACGCGAATTAACAATCAAACCAAAGAACTTGCCGCATCAATCCAAGCCTCTGGACATCGCGTTGTGAATAATACTTTTTTTGATACGCTCTGGATAGAAGTCGCGGATGCATCGGCAATACATGCAAAAGCTGCTGCTAAGCAAATAAATTTACGTACGATTGATAACAATCATGTCGGAATCGCCTTAGATGAATCGACCGATGCCACTTTACTCACCGATCTCAAAGAGATTTTTGGTGGTGGGCAGGTAGATATTATTGTAGATTCGATTCCACAAGAGTTCATTCGCACATCTACTTACTTGCGACATCCTATTTTTAATTCGCATCGCTCTGAGACTTCGATGCTTCGCTATCTTCGCATGCTCTCTGATCGTGATTTAGCCCTTGATCGCACAATGATTCCACTTGGCTCTTGCACCATGAAGTTAAATGCAACCACTGAGATGGAGGCAGTCACGTGGCCAGAGTTTGCTGCGTTGCATCCTTTTGCGCCAGTCTCTCAAACCGTTGGCTCGCGTCAATTAATTACCGAACTTTCAGATTGGCTCATCGCAATAACGGGCTATGACGCCGTTTCCCTGCAACCCAACGCAGGTAGTCAAGGTGAGTTCGCGGGACTTTTAGCAATTCGTAATTATCATGATTCGCGTGGTGATCATAATCGAACTATTTGTTTGATTCCTTCTAGTGCCCACGGAACAAATGCAGCAAGTGCGGTGATGGCGGGAATGAAAGTTGTTGTGGTTGCTTGCGATGATTCAGGAAACGTTAGCATCGATGATGTGAAGGCCAAGATTGCCGAACATTCAACGAATATAGCGGCAATCATGGTGACCTATCCATCTACGCACGGAGTATTTGAATCTGTTATCACCGATATCTGCGAACTTGTTCATCATGCCGGTGGTCAGGTTTACGTTGATGGTGCGAATTTAAATGCATTAGTTGGCTTGGCACAGCCTGGAAAATTTGGTGCAGATGTTTCGCATTTAAATCTTCATAAAACATTTTGTATTCCACATGGTGGTGGGGGACCAGGTGTAGGACCCGTCATTGCCAAAGCACATTTGGCCCCATTTTTACCCAATCACCCGCTCGACTCTTTGGCAGGTCCTTCAACGGGTCCTGGTCCGATTAGTGCGGCGCCCTATGGATCGGCGAGTATCTTGCCTATTTCTTGGGCCTATATTCGAATGATGGGGGGCGCAGGCTTAACGACGGCCACATCGGTGGCGATCTTGTCGGCAAACTATATGGCCAGCAAGCTCAACCCATATTTCCCCGTTCTCTACACGGGAGAGGCTGGCCGAGTTGCTCATGAGTGCATTCTGGATCTGCGAGAGATCACAAAATTGAGCGGGGTAAGCGTCGATGATGTTGCTAAACGTCTGATGGATTACGGTTTTCATGCACCAACTATGAGCTTTCCGGTACCTGGAACATTGATGATTGAGCCTACCGAGAGTGAAGATATCGCTGAGATTGATCGCTTTATTGCGGCGATGATCGCCATTCACGGAGAAATCCAAGAGATCCTTGCAGGCACAATCACGGTTGAAGAGTCGGCGCTTCGCAATGCCCCTCATACGATTGAATCGGTTTTGCGCCCGCATTGGGAGCGTTCCTACACACGAGAGTTTGCTGCAACTCCCACGCGCCGTACCGGCCTTGTAAGCGGAGAGCTCATAGGAATGCCTGGGAAATACTGGCCCACGGTAGGACGAATCGATGGAGCCTACGGGGATAGGAACTTAATCTGTTCCTGTCCACCGATCTCAGAGTACAGTTAACTTTACATAATGTAACTTATCGGCGATTACTATACTTTTTACTTCGGCCAAGGATCCACAACCAGAGAAAGGCTCCACCTAAGGCCCACTGACCGGCCTTATCTCGAGGTGTTTGGCTATCGAGAAGCTTTGGTACTGCAAATAAATGCGCCGGAACGTGCATAGCAGTTGTTTGTAGTACATCTCCATTTGCATCAATATGAGCGGAAACTCCCGTTGTTGAGACGGAGAGAATATTTTTGCCATGTTCGATCGCTCTGATTCTGGTGATTGCTAACTGCTGGGCCGATTCTGAGGATTTTCCAAAGGTTGCGCTATTAGTTTGGACAACGATCAGATTCGAGTTTCTTGCGCTGGTGGCAACTAATTCATCATCAATGAGTTCAAAACAGATGATAGGTGCAATCTTTGCATCACCAACAGTAAATAGGGTCGATCTCTTTCCCGGTGAAAAATCGGCGACCATATCGACAAATGGAGAGATTTTCCTTGCCAATGCGCGCAGTGGAATGTACTCGCCAAAAGGAGTCAAGTGCTGTTTTACATAGAGAGATTGGGCTGCTTTTCTCCACAATATCGAAACATTGTGAATCTCATCGGACTCTCGGACTACTGCGCCAACAATCAACGGTTTATCAAAGCCGTTCAAAGCATCTGTAATATTTGAATTGGTAAATGGATCTACATCCACGGCATTTTCTGGCCAAAGAATAACGTCAGCATCACCATTTATTTTTAAGGCTCTATTAGTCTCTTTGACGTGATTATAAAAAACTTGCGTTGCACGCGAGTTAAAATTTAATCCAAGCTCTGGAACATTGCCTTGAACCATTAAGACTTTAATCGCTCCTACGTGGTGCATCTGTATAGGAATTAGTAAAAGAGCTAATGGAATCATCGGCATAAGTGTGAGCCGGGCGTTCATAAGTGCAAGAATGACAAGGGCCAGAGACAAAGTTATAGCGCTCAAACTCGCGGCTCCCCCATAAGCGGCTATCCCTCGATACGGTGCATCGGCCTGTGAGTAAGCGATGCGCAGCCAACCGAAGCCTCCAAATGGAAATATCCCTCGTACTTCCTCCAAGAGGAGAAAAATTAATGGATAAACGGCAATGGAGTAGCGTTTAACAAAGCCAAGAGGAAGAAAAAATACGGCCTGACCCAATGCGAGAATTAACCATGGAGTTGAACCCACATAGATACTTGTCCAGTGCAAGGCAATGGCGTTAAAAACAAGTCCAAAGGCAAACGAGTTCAGAAAAGGATGCCTACTTCTATGTAGAACGTACATATGCAGAGCAAGGGACACAGGTGCCAACCACCATAGTGAAACTGGTGCAAAGGCCGCGCTCAATAATGCACCACTAATAATGCCAAAGAGCATATTTACCAATCTAGAGCACTGATCAAACGATCCACGCTGGCTCCGAGACCGTAGCGTTCCTTAAATTGGTATATCTTTGAAATATCAGCAGGTGCTTTAGGTAATGCCAAATTTACATGGGGTAACGGCACATTGCGGGCAACATGTACGACGGTTGGAGCAAAAGCTAAATACTCACTTCCTGCAATAATTTTCTTTGCAAGCGATGGCGAAAGCGATTCATGTGCGCCATGTGCGCCAGCTAAGGCTTCATCAACATTGGCGAAGTTATTTGCAATCAATGCCGCACCTTTTTCTCCAATACCGCGAACTCCAGGTAATCCATCCGATGGATCCCCACGAAAAGTCGCAAAGAGGGCGTACCTCTCCCCTGGGATTTGATACTTATCCGAAACGTACTTCAAGTCCACTAAATCATGGGCTGAAATTCCCTTTGCTAAGTAGACAACTTTTATATCGCGCTTGTCATCGACGACTTGAAAGAGGTCACGATCCCCTGTCACAATTCGAATGGGCCCCTTTTCAATTTCGGCATACGTTGCCATAACGTCATCGGCCTCAAAATCATCGACACCGACAATGGCAATACCAAAGAGATCGAGCAGATCCAGAAGGATTGGAATCTGTGGAGTCAGTGTTTCAGGCTCTTCCTCAACATCTCCATCGGCCTCTAAGCGATTGGCTTTGTACTCTGGAAATAACTCCACTCGCCACGATGGACGCCAATCCCCGTCTAAACACGCTACAAGTCGATCTGGTCTATACGTGGTTACAAGACGCGCCATCATGTCAACGTAGCCTCGGATAGCATTCACCGGAGTTCCATTGGGGGCCTTTAACGTATCGGGCATTCCATAGTAGGCGCGATACCACAGCGATGCGCTGTCAATGAGCATGAGCGTCATAAATCTGCCATTAGATAAGCAACGACACCACGATCGATTCGTTTCACCGCATCTCTACATATGGGGTTGAGTGTGGGGCTTGCAACGGAAATTTGTTTCAATAAGTCAATCAGCTGCTTGGTTGATCGGACAAAGTCGCCAACGGACATATCGCTATTTTTGAGAACGCTATATAACGAACCTCCATTGGCCCACTTAAATGCGATTGCACAAAAGCCAGCATCTGGTTCGCGTTGAGTTCTTACCCCGTACTCACTTTCAATTCGTTCTAACTGGCTCCAGATAGCCACAACTTCAGACAAGGCCGTAGCAACTTTTGAATTTGGAATTTTGGGTGCTTGATTTTCCACTGATCGAGATTCAAAAATCATGCATGAAACCGTCGATAGAAATTCGACGGCATTTAACTCATCAAAAATTCCGCACCGTATAGATTCAGTAAGCAAGAGATCTGATTCAGCATAAATCTTGGTCAAGATCTTTCCTTGAGCCGTAGGTTGTTCCCCTTCTATGTAATTAAGTTGACTGAGAACTTGGCAAATCTGATCAAAAGTCTTAGCAATGACATGTGTGCGGCTCTCCACACGTGCACGCAAACCATCATTTTCCCGATTCAAACGACCAGCACGTTCAGTAAAGCGAGCATGATCTTCGCGTTCATTACAACTATGGCAGCTATGATTTCGAAGTTCTTTTCGAAGCTCACTCAAGTCACTCTCTAGGCGAGAACGTTGACGATTGTCAAAACTCTTCTTTTGATCTCGTCGACTTAATAAAACTTCAACTTCCTTAATTTCACGACGGATACGTGCATAATCGATAAAATCACCGAGATGGCAGGTGGCCTTTCCTAAATTCTCTTCAATTGCCACTTCATTTTTTCGTAACTGTCGCGAAAGACCAACTACAGCGCGATCTGCTTGAAATTGAGCAAAGGAGGATTCGAGAGAGCGCCGTGCGCGCTCTCGACCAAATCGGGCAATGAGATTAATTGACATGTTGTAAGAGGGAGCAAAAGATGATCGCAATGGATACGTACGTGTCGATGCCAAGCCCGCCGCTGAACTAGAGTCAACGGTAGGAGACCACAGAATTACGGCATTTCCCTCAATGTCTATTCCACGTCGACCGGCTCGACCCGTTAACTGTGTGTACTCCCCCGGAGTAATGGGAAGATGCGCCTCGCCATTGAATTTGACGAGCTTTTCTAGAACTACTGTTCGTGCAGGCATATTTATACCCAGAGCCAGAGTCTCTGTTGCAAAGACAGCTTTGACTAAGCCGCGTTGAAAAAGATCCTCCACCGCACCTTTAAAACTTGGCAGTAACCCAGCATGGTGGGCGGCGATCCCACGTTCGAGGGCGCTGAGCCACTCGTTAAAACCCAAAACCTCCAAATCTTCAGAAGCGATATTTGTGGTGTATTTGAGTGCAGTTGTCCTAATCTCATCTCGCTCTTGTGGAGAGGTTAATCGAATTCCCGCGCTCAGGCATTGCTTAACCGCGGCATCGCAACCGACGCGTGAAAAAATAAAGGTGATAGCAGGCAGCATGTTTTCGCGTTGGAGCATTTCTATGATATCTGAACGGCTTAATCGATCATTTGATTGGTTGTAGCGGCCGCGATGATGCTTGTTGATAGCCGATTTTCGAATCGCCTCACGTTCGCGCTGTAGTACTTCGGGATTAATCTGACCAGGTTTTTCAAAAAGCTCCAGCATTCGATTTCCTATTAATACATGTTGATATAAAGGAATGGGGCGGATCTCACTGACTATTACGTGTGTATTTCCACGGACCTGGCCTAGCCACTCACCGAACTCTTCGGCGTTAGAGACGGTCGCCGAAAGTGAGATAACTTGAACGCTCTCCATCAAGTGAATGAGAACCTCTTCCCAAACTCCACCACGAAATTTGTCTGCAAGATAATGAACTTCATCCATAACGACAAAACCCAAATTTGCTAAGGTGTTAGAGCCGCTGTAAAGCATGTTGCGCAAAACTTCGGTCGTCATGATTAAAATCTGAGCCTCTGCGTTGATGCTGGTATCACCGGTTAAGAGACCTACTTTTTCTTCACCAAATTTTGCGACAAATTCAAAGTACTTTTGATTCGATAGCGCCTTAATCGGCGTCGTATAGAAACATTTTTTACCTAAACCCATTGCAAAATATGCGGCAAATTCGCCCACCACAGTTTTACCCGCACCGGTTGGTGCGGCCACGAGTACTCCACTCCCCTCCTCTACAGCGTGGCAGGCCGCCAATTGAAATGGATCAAATTCGAAAGTAAATGTTGAAAGAAATTTTTCGCTAACTGGATGGGTATTTTGTGACGGATTCATGCTAGCCACGTTTGCATCACGCCAGGAATGCATTCGGCGTTTACTGGCAATTGACCAATCCGCTCGCCATCTGCATAGGCAATTGCATCGGCAGAGATTGAAACTTTTTTACTGCGCACTATCTCCACTGCCGGATGGTTCACATGCGTTCCTTTATAAACTCGGGGAAATACTTTAAGAAACTCTAACTTTGAAACTGGATGCAGAACCATCACATCGAAATATCCATCATGAATATCGGCATCGGGGCAAACCAACATTCCTCCACCATAGGATCGAGCATTGGAAACCGCGATGAGCATTGCTTCGGTAGAGATAGTTCGATCATCGAGGGTAATTTCGTAATGCCGAGGCGCAAAACGGGGCAGTTCCATTGCAATGGCAACGTTGTATTTCATTGGCCCCTTAGGCCACGACATTGTGTTAGCTTTTTCATTAACAATTGAATCAAATCCCGTCGACAAAATGGCACCGAACCATTCACCATTTACTAAACCCAAATCTATCGCCGTTGGAGCCTCGGAAATAATTCTTTTGAGCGCCGGCTCGACCTTATCTAATGACCAGCCGAGCGTTCGAACAAAATCATTACCGGTACCGGCAGGTATAACCGCCAGAGGAATCTGGGCAGGTGTAGTTACTTGAAGCACGTCATGAACTAATCCATCCCCACCTACTGCGATTACACCCTGACAATCTGGATTGTGGGCGATGAAGAGCGTTAAATTGCGAACTAAGGAGGCTGCAGAGTTTCCCGTAACTATTTCATAAGATATAGCGTTCGTGGTGAGAAAAACACCGACATAGGCAGCGACTGTGGCACCTCTTCCGGATCCGGAAAGGGGGTTAATGACCAAGGCCCACATGAGGCGACCTTACCGCCCTATTACTCGATTGGTGTGACGTCTTCAATCTCTGAAACTTGCCATTGAATCGTCGCACTTCGCTTATCTCGCCGTTTATCGACTAAAACAGCTATTCCTCCAGCCATAAAATAGAGTGCACATAGCGGCAGAGCCAGGAGCATCATCGTAAAAGGGTCGGCCGTTGGAGTGAACGCGGCAGTAAATAGAACAATGCAGAAAATCCACACTCTCCAAGGCCGAAGAATCGTTGTTCCACGCAAAAAACCGATCAGATTAAAAGTAACCAGGAATATCGGAAGTTCAAAAGCTAAGCCAAAAATCAAGATAATTCGCATGACGAAATCTAAATAATCATCGAATTTAACTAAATTTGAGAGCGCATTGGGGGTAAAGCCAAAAAGTACCCTGATTGCAATAGGAAGTACTACATATCCAAGGGTTGCACCGATGGCAAAAAAAGGTGTGGCCGAGACAATAAAGAGGATGGAGTTGCGTTTTTCTTTACGGTGCAGACCAGGAGCTATGAAGGCCCATAACTGATAGAGCCATAGCGGTGCAGAGAGAATTACACCGGCAAGAATCGCGACTTTGATCTGTAGATTTAATGGTCCCAACACTCCACTTATATATAAAGCCCCGCAGTGGGTTGCACCGGATTGTTGAGCGGCCTTTAAATCGCAAACCGGTAAGGCTAGTCGAGTGATGATGTCATTATAAAAATACCACCCTACAAAAGATGCAAGGACTATCGCTACAGATGCGCGAAAAACTCTCTTGCGAAGTTCGCGAAGATGTTCCAGCAGGGGCATCTGTGCGCCTGATTTCGACGCCATAACTATCTACTTCTCGGTTGTAGTCTCGTCTTCAATCTTCTTTTCATCAGTATTCATTTCCTTTATCTCACTTTTGAAGATTCGCATGGAGCGACCGAGAGAACGGGCAGAATCTGGGAGGCGTTTTGCACCAAAGAGGACGAGAACAACGATTAATAGAATCAGAATATGGCTGGGTTCACGCAGAAACATGGGGCAAGCTCCCTTGGTGGTTAGTTTTTACAGTTGAGGTCCCCCTAGGCTACCGCAGCCTCGAGCTTTCTGGATAGGTGAAAATTACTTCTCTTTGTAACAATCAAGCATCGCTTTCGCCGCGGTGAGAATTTCAGAGCGAATATTTGGCGGTGAGACTAACTCGACGCTTCCAGATGAGGCTAAAACGGAGCGCCGAATCCATTCGAGAGAATAAGAAGTGGTGGAGGCATCATGATCCATTGAATCTCTTTTTAGGGAAAATCTCTCCATTACCTCTCGAGCTCTAGAGTGGGTGCGAATAGTGTACGAAGTAGGCGCTTGAATCTTTGAAGTTGAGTCAACCTGTGAGGGCGCTGGGCGTGTGGTGCTCTCTAATGATTGGATTCGATCTAATCGAAAGATTCGCAACGCATGAGCGCTTTGACACATTGCCCATAAATATTCAAAACCACCCTCTTGGCGAATTTCAATCGGAATAACAATACGATTGGAAACAACATCAGAGTAAAAAGAGTGATAGGTAAGCTTAACCGCCCCATCTCTGAGAAGTGCAGAGTCAATAAGTGATCGTACTGAACCTTCAACTGTCGGTGATGCACGCAGAATTGCCGGCAAGGAGCCCGGCTTGGAAAGTTTTTCAACAAGAGTTGCGGCACTTTCTTTTAAATCGCCACGATTATCGGGCAGGGATTTGATGACGAGATCTAAACCCAATAGTAACGCAATCGTCTCTTCATCACTGAGTGTGCGTGGATGTGAAAGCGTTTGGGCATTGTGTATCGTTACAAATCCTGAGTCAAAGGAAAGGTCCATTAACTCCAAATGTGTGTAACCTGGAAGGCCGCACATCCATAGAGAAGTCAGATCAGCAATCATCTGCCCTTGAGTAACCCCGAAATTTTGGGACAAGAGGCCTAACTCGATTCCCTGGTGTGATGAAATATAGGGCACAAGATCTAGAAGCCTGGCTGTATGTGCCAGCGGAGTCTGAGTAGTTTTATTCATGTAACGCAACTATCTCTTGCAAGCAAATAATTATCGAACTTCGGAGCGTGTGTGGCTCTATAACCAGCGCATCTTGGCCATGCCAAAGCACAAGGTCAATAAAGGCGCGTTCGTCTGTGTAATTGAGAGTGATGTGATCCCACTCGCCTTTGTCGGTAACAGTTAGCGCTCTCTTTCGAAGTAACTCTGCCTTTCCCTTACGAATATCAAGCGTGGCTCTATTAACGCTCTCTTTTTCATATAACGATGCGAAAATATCGAAGCCCAAAGGAATTTCATATCCCTGTACATTTTTAAGAATAGAAATCTCACCGTCGATGCGATCTAATCTAAAGGTGCGAACCTGCGAAATATCGATATCATTTCCAGCGACATACCAATGCGTATCTCTTGTTGCAATCGCATATGGTTGAATAGTTCGGAGTTCACGCGCTAAATCAGCTGACAAATATGTGAAAGAAATATTTTCACGCTTTGACATCGCGCTCGTAATACTTTGTAAATCTTCATGTTGAGTATGTAAACGTGGGGCAATCGCCGGCAGAGAATCAAGATCTGATTCAATACCCATGGATGCTAATTTTCGCAGGGCGCTGTGGGCAGCGCCATCTAATGCCGCACCTCGCCATGCCGCAGCAGCTAGTGAGAGTAGGGCAATCTCCGTGCCTGAAATTGCCCCCATATTTAATGAATAACCCTCAGGTTTAATCCGATATCCCGCTTCATCTTCAAATAGCGGATCGAAACTACCAACTTCAATTGTGACTCCTAGATTTCTAAGGTCATCCTTATCTCGCTCAAACATTCGCTCCTTAGTCTCATCACTACCTTCATAACCAGAGACCGATCTGAAAATCTCACCCTTCGTTATATATCGTTTAGTGGCCAATAGCGCGATTGTAAGATTGAGCAAACGTTCAGTCTTGCGAGACACCGTAAGCCCCTTTTGATGGCCGCCGCCTGCGGGCTAAAACTTCAACTCCTGGAGCCATTTTTCGTGACTGTATAAGAAAGCCTGTGTGGGCAATCATCCGGTGTTGTGGGCGAACGGCTAAACCTTCGTGATGCCAACCGCGCACCATAGTTTCAGAGCTCTCAGGCTCGGTGAAGCGACCATCGGCTTTAATGGCTTCGGCAGTTGCCGATAATTGTGTGGTTGTTGCAACGTAAGCCATAAATACACCGCCAGGGCGAAGGGCTTGAGCGGCAATATCAACACACTCCCAGGGAGCCAACATATCTAGAATGACTCGATCGAAACTATCGAGCATGATTTGATCTTGCAAATCGCCTACCGTCAAACTCCAATTCTCTGGAGGAGCATTAAAATAACTATCGACGTTAGCGCGTGCATTTTCGGCGAACTCGGCCCTGCGCTCAACGGAGTGCACTAAACCTGTGGCACCACATGCCCGCAGTAGTGAGATGGTCAATGCTCCACTACCTACTCCTGCCTCTAAGGTTCGAGAGCCCGGATAAATATCGGCTAAACCAATGATCATTGCCGCATCTTTGGGATAGACAATCGTTGCTCCACGGGGCATCGTTAATACGTAATCTGCCAGCAAAGGTTTAAAGGCCGTGAATGCTAGACCCCCGGTTGTACGCACTACTGATCCTTCAGGGATTCCAATCAACTCGTCGTGAGTAATCCATCCTTTATGCGTATGCCATTCTTTACCGGCAATGATAGTAAAACTATATAACTTGCCCTTGGGGTCAGTTAGTTGAATGCGATCACCAACAGCAAAATACCCGACAGTAGACACGAAGGCATCTTAGAGGAAAAAAATAGGCAAAGGGCGAGTATCTTGACCTCTCGTGAACACAGATTCTCGACTGCGCATATCGCCAAGTAGCGTCAATGACTATAACAACTGTCCACAACTCTACAAATATCGCTCTATTGATCATTTACCTCAGCCGCCAAACCTTGATGCAGAGCGTGGAACGTTAGTTCATACCGTGCTGCATGATCTATTCGAAATTATTGCCACTGATCGAACGCCTTCAAAGGCTATAGATTTACTACCATCACGATGGCTTGCCCAAATTGAAGCTAAACCTGAATTAGCCACCATGGTTGCCAATGAAAAAGAGTGGCTTGATCGTGCTTCTGTGCTATTGAAGACATATTTCACACTTGAACAACCCAGCGCCTTTGAAGCCACCCACCGCGAACTTCATTTGGAAAATGATTTTGAGGAACGAGTTTATCTGCATGGTTACGTCGATCGCCTTGATATTGCATCAACAGGTGAAGTCCGCATTGTGGATTATAAAACTGGTAAGTCGCCAAAGCCTGGTTGGGAGGAAAAAGCCCTCTTTCAACTGCGGGTGTATGCCTTGTTGTATTGGAAATCGAGTGGAACCCTCCCCCGTCTATTGCAGTTAATCTACTTAGGCGATGGAAAATTGGTAAAAAGCAATCCCACTATCGCCGAAATCGAATCGACTGAAAAGTTTTTACACCGAACTGCAGCGGATATTTTTATCTCAATTGAAAAAAACCATTGGCCGCCAAATCCAAGTAGATTGTGCGACTGGTGTTTCTTTAAAACAATCTGCCCTGCTCATAATCGCTAAATTACAGCGCCGAAATCACAATAGAGCTCATTCAACGTAGTGATTGAGAGCTGTTCGAGGGATTTAACACTTCGGACCCGTGCACTTTCAGGGACAGTTACTAAGTGAGGTACTGCAATAAGCCAAGCACCACTAGCCCTTGCCGCCTCGACTCCCGTTAGAGAATCTTCAAAAATTAGGCATCTGGTGATGTCGGCCCCACTTTTTTTGGCTGCAAGCAGATAGCAATCTGGATGAGGTTTCGTATTTTTTACATCGTCAGAACTTATTGAAAAGGGAAATAGAGTTCCACCCAAATTCTCCAAAACGGCATCTACGATGTTTCGTGGGCTTGCCGAGACCAGTCCTGTAGCAACCCCACTAGCCTGTAATTCTGTAACAAGTTCGATTGCCCCAGGCATTAATGGTGTAGAACCCAGCAATTTTGCACTTTGAATGTCGATAAGGCGTTGCGTGAAGTATTGCGGGCTGTGAACGCCTTTGCAGCGCTGGAACATATACTCACCCACCCGTGAAAGTGGGCCGCCTAAACACGCGATTTGATCGGCGGCTACCCAGGCATAACCGAACTCTTGGGTTAACTCGCGCTCTGATTCCAACCATAACGGCTCAGAATCGACCATTAATCCATCCATATCGAAAAAAATGGCATCAAAAAAATCTATGTTTTTAGAGTTCGTCACTTGCATGAGGTTACCGTAAGGTTTGTTGACGTGGAGATCTCTCAAATTCCGATGCTAAGAAATCCAGTGATGGTCATGGCATTCTCTGGATGGAACGATGCTGGCGAGGCGGCAACGGGCGCAATCGAGGCATTAATGAATGCCTGGCTTGATATTCCACTTGAAATCAAAGCTGTACTAATCGGCGAAATTGATCCCGAAGATTTTTATGATTTTCAAGTAAATCGTCCACAAGTCGCCACCGATGAAAACGATAATCGCAGTGTTACGTGGCCAACTACACGAATATTCAGCCTAACTCTTGCGCATTTATCTCAAGATCTCATCATAGTTCAAGGCGTTGAACCATCAATGCGCTGGAAGAGATTTACGCGAGAACTTCTGGATTTAGCCGATGATCTTGAAGTTTCGAAGATTCTTACTCTCGGTTCTTTGCTAGCAGATATTCCACACAGTCGGCCAATCACAGCAACTGCTACGGCCGCTAATCCAAGTATTGCACAACGATTAAATGTCGAAACATCGCGTTATGCGGGGTCAACGGGGATTCTCGGCATCATTCACGATGGCTGTGTTCGTCGTGGAATCGATTCGCTCTCCTTATGGGTCCCGGTTCCACATTATGCATCTAACGCGCCATCACCTAAAGCCGCGCTTGCCCTTATCCATGCGCTGGAAGATCACTTGCAGATTACGATTGCCCAAGATGAACTCGCTGCGCAATCAGATGCATGGGAGATTGAAGTTGATGAACTTGCTAAGCAGGATACTGACATATCAGATTACGTGAAGAGCTTAGAAGAATCAAAAGATGCCCAAGATATTCCAGATATTTCTGGCGAAATGATTGCTAAAGAGTTTGAGCGCTATTTAAGACGTCGAACTCAAGATTAAAGTTTTAGGCCAAGTAAAGCATCTAAAACTAACTCTAATGCGCTTCGATCTCCACCCGTCTCTCCATTAAAACTACGTTGCACCCATGAATCTAAAGCAGAAATTACTCGGGGTGTATCGAGGTCATCAGCTAAAGCAGCAAAAATTTCATTTATTACTTCACGGGTCGGCGCCAACGAAGTGCCATCTAGCGCGTTTCGAAGTCTTTCGATAGATAAAGTCGCCTTGAGCAAGAGTTGATTGCTCCACATACGATCACTGCGATAGTGATCAGAGATTAAGGCAAATCGAATCACCACGGGATCAACATCTTGGCGCACTAATTCGGAGACTAAAACTAAATTTCCTTTACTTTTGCTCATTTTCTCGCCATCCAAGCCGATCATGCCAGCATGGACATAGTTAGTGGCCAATTCTTTACCCGTCAAAATTTTTGCTTGCGATCGACACATCTCATGATGTGGAAAAATTAAATCATTTCCACCACCCTGAATGTCGATGAGTTCGAGTTCGAGGGAATTCGGATGTAAGTATTCAAGGGCTATTGCCGTGCATTCAATGTGCCAACCGGGGCGTCCTGTACCAAGGGATGAAGTCCAACCAGGTTCACCTTTACGTTGTGACATCCACACTAAACAATCAAGGGAGTCACGCTTGCCTTCTAATGTGGGATTACCTCCACGCTGGGAAAAGATGAGCTCCATCTCCGCTCGACCCAGATGAGAGAGTCCACCAAAGTCTGATTGCGCCGAATTGGAAAAATAGAAATCAGTACCAATGGGATAAATTGAACCCAAATCTTGAAGTGTTTCAATTGCAGAAATAATAAGAGGTATTGCTTCAACTGCGCCAATGTAATGTTCTGGCGGGATGACTCTTAAATTGACCATATCACTGGTAAAGAGATCGATTTGAGAGTTTGCCAGCTCTGCCCAATCCACGCCATCACGTTTAGCGCGCTCAAGTAGTGGATCATCGATATCAGTTATATTCTGAACGTAGTGAACTTTCGAACCACATGCAATCAAGTAGCGGTTGATGAGATCGAAAGTTAAATACGTTGCGGCATGACCGAGGTGAGTTGCATCGTAAGGTGTAATTCCACATACGTACATTCGATATTCAGGCTTACTGGGTACCTCTTGCAATTTGCCTGTTTTTGAATTGGTCAGATGCAATAGCGGGACTGTGGTGCCATTTTCGATGGCTGGAATATTTACTTGAGCCCACGATTTCATTGGCATATCATAGTTAAGACTTGCTTAAAAAGCGGGCCATGGTACGGCCGGCCAATCTGGATTCGGAATTGGCATTGAAGCCGACGATATCAACGTCTGTACTCGAAGATGTAAAGCAGATATCTCCAGCGAAGTTAAATAAGGGCGAAGGTCTAACTCGTTTTGAAATATGTGCAGAGAACGGGAGAGCAATTCAACTTCTGCAATAGTGAGGGCATCTCCAGACCATTGCCACAATACGGTGCGCAACTTATCCTGTGAATGAAAAGTGACCCCATGATCACACCCATAAAGTTCACCCGAAGAACTGGGAAGCAAATGTCCAATTTTTCTATCGGTATTATTTATAATTGCATCAAAAATAGCCATGGATCGTAGCGCAGGAGTCTGACTTGAGAAAAACTTAACCAACTCAATGGACTCATCGATATCAATCCATTCTTGTACCATGCCTTCGCCGAAAGGGCCATCGCGCAAGACGGTCAATGGAACACAGTTGAATCCGCAAGCTTGGCTGACGAGATAGGCCGCATATTCACGATGAGCTAAAGCGCCATCTGGAAAATCCCATAAGGGCCGCTCACCTGCGATAGGTTTATAGATACATGAAATCGATTGGCCATTATGAGTAAGAGTTGCAAACAAAGTTGCATTTGATGCATCAATGAGCCGGCCCGTAACCTCAAGCTCTCCATTGAGCAACAAGTTCAACTTATCGTCGATAACCATTTGCCCTTGGACATAGATGTCCTTGTAGATCAATAGGTAGAGCGCAGAATGGGCAAGGAAGTCGACCTGCATTCAGCACCGCTTTTGATCGCGTAATAAAGGCATCACACATAGATATGCTCAATCGGACTTTTAAACTCAGTTGCGCACTATTTTCTTCTTGAACAATTTCAGAAAATTCAATGCTCATCATCAAATCAAGGGCATCCCACTCCATTGAAATCGCACCAACGTCGAATTCAGGTTCGATTGGTCCCTCAAGCGGGCCATCATCTTGTGGCTGCTGCTCTATTCGAAGCGAAAAGTCATTTGAACGAAGCCCTTTGATGACTAGGGTTAACTGCTCGGCTAGAAGGGCAACTTGCGCCTTTTCAAGGGCAACTGTAACCAAGCGTTTTGAATTCCGAGCTTGAATGAAAAAAGCCCGCTCACCAGCTTGGCCAACCGTCCCAACGATAAATCGCTCTACAGATTCAAAATCAAAACTCATTTACCGGCTCCCCCGCCCAATAAATTTACACTCCTCAAAGGAGCGTTTATAAAACTCTCCAAGTGTGAACGTGAATCATTGAGTAATAGCACGCGTGGTTTAGTTCCACCAAAATCAATTATCGATACTGATGCAGGGTCGATAACAATGCGCTGAAAATCATCAAGATGCATACTAAGGGAAGAAGCCACTATAGATTTTATTATGTCTCCGTGACTCACTAGTACGACTACACCTTTTCTCTTCACTTCAAGAGATTCATGTACCGCGCACATGGCACGCGTTTGCATTGCAGCCATCCCTTCCCCCAAAGGGAAATACATAGCACTTGGGTTATTTTGTACCGTTTTCCATGACTTATTTGTGGCCAGAACTGATAATTTTTTGCCGCTCCACTTTCCATAATCAACCTCAAGCAGATTACGATCTTCTACGATATCAACGCCGCGGTTATGTTTTTTGCCGACGCCATCCCACCAAGGCGAAATGCTCTCTCTACAGCGCTCCAGCGGACTTAACCACAGTGCAGCAACTTTTATCGCACCTAGTCGGGAAATGAGTTCTTGTGACTGCGTGATACCAATCGGCGATAAATGGATACCAGGCATTCGCCCCGACAGAATCCCTCGCGCATTTGCTATCGAGTGGGCGTGTCGAATCAAAACTACCTTCATAAAGGCAAGGCTATCGCAGGTTTATGAGGACCGCCTTGCTAAAGTCTCGCTATGCAATTGCGCAAAGCTGGAAATAGCGGGTTGTTACTCTCGCGTCTGGGACTTGGCACAATGACCTGGGGTCGCGATACCGATGAACATGAAGCGGCCGATCAATGTCGAGCTTTCATCGATGCCGGGGGCAATTTTCTCGATACCGCAAATACTTATGGCGATGGAGATAGCGAAAGAGTTATCGGTGGCTTGATCGACACGTTTTTCAAGCGCGATGATGTTGTGATTGCTACAAAATCAGGATTGAGTTTTGTCGATGGCGCAAGAAAAGTTGATGCATCTAGACAAGCGTTAATTTCCGAACTAGATAAATCTCTTGGACGGTTGGGCAGTGATTTCGTCGACATCTGGCAGATTCATGAGTGGGATCCATCGACGCCACTCGATGAGAGTTTAGCCGCGCTTGATTATGCGTATACGTCAGGTCGAGCCAGATACGTTGGGCTTAGCAATTACTCAGGTTGGCAGATAGCACGTGCGGCAACTAAACAACAATCAAACTCTATGAAGGCACCGATTACAACAATCCAAGCTGAGTATTCTTTACTCAATCGTGAGGCCGAAATCGAAATTCTTGATTCTGCTAAAGAGTGTGATATTGGTTTCATTGCTTGGGCACCGCTTGCTAGAGGGGTATTGACAGGAAAATATCGAAATGGAATTCCAAGTGATTCGCGTGGGGCCGCGCCCCACTTTTCGCGCCATATCGAACCATATTTAAATTCGCGTAACGAGCGCACAGTAGATGCAGTAAGCGTTGCCGCAACAGGATTGGGCTATTCACCTCTTGAAGTTGCCCTAGCTTGGGTACGCGATGCTCCTGGGGTCACAAGTGCAATAGTTGGTGCAAGAACTGGCGCCCAATTGCGGGGCATCCTCAAGAGCGAAGAGATAACTTTGCCCGATATTTTGCGCAGTGCTCTCAACGATGTGAGTGCTTAAGCGTTTTCTAAGAAATCTTTTAGAACGCGGACACCAAAAGTTAGTCCGTTGACAGGTACCCGCTCATCAACGCCATGGAACATCGTCGTAAAATCAAAATCCTCCGCCAGTTTGAGAGGTGAGAATCCATAACCGATGATTCCAAGTTCGGCTAAAGCTTTGTTATCGGTGCCGCCAAACATCATGTATGGAACTGGAATTGCCTCTGGATCCTCTTTCAAAATTGCTGCACACATTGCATCAACTAGATCCCCCTCAAAGGGAACTTCTAGCGCCTTATCGCGAGCGATAGTATCTATTGTGATGTGAGAGCCGACTAGGGATAAAATCGTTTCATTTAACTCGACTTCAAAGCCAGGAATAAAGCGACCATCGATGACGGCGCTTGCCGATCCCGGAATCACATTTGCTTTATAACCGGCCTCCAACATCGTCGGATTGGCCGTATTTTGCATTGTTGCTCCAATCATGCGAGCGGCAAAACCAATCTCAGAGAGCAATGGACGTAGATCTTTTTCATCGTAAGTCTTTCCCGTTACCGCGGCAACTCGTTTGAAAAACGCTTTGACCGTCTCGCTATAACGTTGGGGCCAATGATGAGCTCCAATTTTTGCCACAGCTTCGGATATCCGAGTTAATGCATTTTCATCATTCATCACCGCGCCATGACCGGCTCTTCCATGGGAAGTTAACTTCATCCAATGAATACCTTTTTCGGCAGTTTCAATCATATACAACCGTTTACCACCATCAACAGTGACGGAAAACCCACCAACTTCAGATATTGCCTCTGAACAACCCGCAAAAACTTCCGGGTGTTTAACCACCATCCAGTGTGAACCAAAAATACTTCCCGCTTCTTCATCTGCAAAGAAAGCCACAACAATATCGCGCGGTGGAACATAACCCGTTCGTGCCCAGTCTCTGACGGTTGCCAAAATCATGGCATCCATGTTTTTCATATCTACTGCGCCGCGACCCCAAATCATTCCATCGATAATGTCGCCGCAAAATGGATCAACACTCCAGTCCGAGGCATTAGCTGGCACAACATCTAAATGTCCGTGAACAACTAAGCCCGCGCGCGTTGAATCTCGCCCGAGAATTCTTGT
>JAYTTL010000200.1:0-1556 GCA_043745325.1 Actinomycetes bacterium | reverse complement strand
GGAAGCGATCGAATGCTCCGACGATGATATTGTCGCGCGCAGCCTTTGGCGTCAAAGGAAATATCGTTCCAGGTGCGCTCTCATATTTAATTTTTGTTGGCTGGGAAACTGTTTTAGTCTCTCTTTCAACGCTAGCCACTGGAACTGTTTTTATGCGAGTCGGACACATTGACCACAATCTCGCCTTAATAATCGGTTTTATTTTCTCCGTTTCGCTCACAGTATTTGGGGGAGTACTTGGTTTTTCTACAATCATGCGCCTTCAGAAATGGCTAACTCTCATCACGGTTTTCATGACTATCGTCTACATAGCACTTACCGTGGACTCCGTTAATTGGTCAGCGGTCACTGCAATAAAGGATGGCAGCGCTCAAGCATTCATCGGCGCATTAATATTTGGAATAACTGGTATCGGATTGGGGTGGGTTAATGCCGCTGCCGATTATTCTCGTTATTTGCCACGTAATACTTCCAGCAAGGCAGTTGTAGGTTGGACAGTAATAGGCGCTTCAATTGTGCCAATAATTCTTGTAATTTATGGTTCAGCATTAGCGGGCAGTAGCAAAGAATTAAGTGATGCCATAGCATTGGATCCAATCGGCGCCCTTACGAGCTTATTGCCAACATGGTTCTTAATTCCATTTGCATTGGTCGCCGTCCTTGGTCTAGTTGGTGGAGCGATTCTGGATCTTTACTCCTCGGGTCTGACTCTTGTTTCAATTGGCTTACCTGTAAAACGGTATGTAGCGGCTTCGATAGATGCCACGATTATGTTGGCGGGCACAATTTATATCGTTTGGTTTGCTGAAAACTTCTTTTTCCCATTTCAAGGATTTTTAATTACTTTGGGTGTTCCAGTTGCAACCTGGTCGGCAATCTTTGTTGCCGATGTTCTCTTGCGTAAAAATCCATACTCTGAAGTTGATCTCTTCAATCCACGAGGTCGTTATGGGGCATGGAATAGAAACTCTTTAGCATTGATGGCGGTAGGTTCAATAGTTGGATGGGGTTTTGTTACTAATACTTTTGCCCCATGGCTGGCATGGCAGGGCTATTTCCTTGGGGCGATTGGCGGTAAGGAAGGCCCATGGGCCTTTGCAAATGTTGGTGTCATCTTCGCACTTGCGATCGGCTTCTTTGGACACGTGCTTCTATCTCGTAAGAATATTCAAAACCAGGACAAAATTTAATTTGGTTTTTGAATTCTGCTAGCCGATAGTAATTGTGAAGTTAGCACTGTCTATGTATGTCCTATGTATTTAATATGACTGAATTTTTTGATTTATCACTGCCCCAAGGTGCTACTTTTTTTGTGTCGATGTTGACATCCGCAATGAATTACGACTGCTAATTACTTACTTGTAACGATCTACATTACAAATATGAGAGCCCTTGCACTGACATATAACTCATATTCGCTGCCGTTTAGAATTTATAACTCAACCGCAGTTAACGCTGGTGCAATTACGTGGAGTTCATCACCGACCACAGATGTCAATGGGGTTAATACGGCAAATACATATATTACAAATAACTCAGGTTATGAAACATTTAAA
>JAYTTL010000199.1:0-5658 GCA_043745325.1 Actinomycetes bacterium | reverse complement strand
GAACGGCCGACCATGATTCGTCCGTGAGATCCATGCGGACTAAAACATAACCAGGGTAGATATTGCGCTTAACCATTTTGAATACACCGTTTTTGAGTTCTTTTACTTCTTCTTCAGGTACTTCAATCTGAAAAATAAAATCCTCCATGTTTAAGGATTGAATTCGGGTTTGAAGATTACCCTTTACTTTCTTTTCATAACCTGCGTACGAGTGAACTACATACCAATCTCCAAGCGCGCTCCGAAGTGTGCGACGGAACTCTGCGTTGGGATCGTTCTCATCAGATTCAATATCACCATCTTCATCTGATGCCAGCGCAAGTTCGGACTCAGTTGATCTCGTTAACTCTTCAATGGTTTCAACTTCTACTGGTGACGCAATTTCTGATGCAGAAGCGGCAAGGGCTGCTTCAAAAGCATCATGCTTTTGAGTCACTACATCTATTTTCATTTCTTGAGCTGGAACCTCGGACACAGCATCGTTTGTTGACGCTTCGGACACCTCAGACACAGCATCGTTTGTTGACGCTTCGGACACTACGTTTAACTCTTCAGTCATTGTCGCTTCCTTATCCAAAAACCCAGAAGACGATCTTTGTTAATACAAGATCGAGAAGTGATACAACGGCGATAATGAAAGTTACAAAGACCAAAACAACAGAGGTGTACGTCGTTAATTGCTTACGGGTTGGCCAAACAACCTTGGTGAGTTCATTTGTGACTTGGCGGTAGAAAAGGCCGACGCGCGCAAATAGGCCGATTTTCTCGGTTACTTGCTCATTTGACTCAGTCATCGTCATTCCTTTCCATACTTCACTCATTACTTCGATGTACAACTTGCAGGGCAGGAGGGACTCGAACCCCCAACCGGCCGCTTTGGAGACGGCAACTCTAGCCAATTGAGCTACTGCCCTTCGCACGAAGGCATGGCAAAACCATAGGGAAAAGCAAACCCTCGTGAGCGTTGAAGTGTAGAGGTAAGGGGGCGTTCAGGTCTAACTCGCCCGAAGAGTAAGGCAGACTTAGCGGCATGAGTTCACGTATTTCAGCCCGAGTCGCGGCTATCGCAGAATCAGCCACATTGGCTGTGGATGCTAAAGCCAAAGCCTTAAAGGCTGCTGGGCGGCCGGTTGTTGGTTTTGGGGCTGGTGAGCCGGACTTTCCAACTCCCGAATATATTGTTGAAGCCGCTGCCACTGCCGCTCATCAGGTGAGTAACCATCGATACTCACCTACGCCGGGACTACCCGAACTACGCGAAGCAATTGTCGTAAAGACCATGCGCGACTCGAAATATAGAATTACATCGGATCAAGTTTTAGTCACAAACGGAGGGAAGCAGGCCGTATACCAAGCCTTTGCCACGATCATTGATGAAGGCGATGAAGTTTTACTGCCAACCCCTTATTGGACCACATATCCCGAGTGCATCAAATTAGCTGGCGGAACGGCGGTAGAAGTTTTTGCCGATGAGACACAAAACTATTTAGTAAGTGTTCAAGCCTTAGAGGCGGCACGCACCTCTAAAACAAAAGCGATTTTGTTTTGCTCACCATCTAATCCAACGGGCTCGGTATATTCACCAGAGCAAGTAAAAGCCATTGGTGAGTGGGCCCTCAAAAATAATATTTGGGTAATCTCCGATGAGATTTATGAGCACTTGTTGTATGACGGTGCAACTGCGCCAAGCATGCCTGTTTTAGTACCAGACCTTGCTGACACCTGCATTATTGTAAATGGAGTGGCAAAAACATACGCCATGACGGGCTGGCGGGTAGGTTGGATGATTGGACCTAAAGATGTTATCAAAGCGGCAACTAACCTACAGTCGCATCTGACTTCAAATGTTTCTAACATCTCACAGCGAGCAGCAATTGCCGCAGTCAGCGGTAATTTGGATGCGGTACATCGAATGGGAGAGGCTTTTGATCGACGTCGAAAATTAATCGTCGCTCTCCTCAATGAGATTCCGGGTTTTGATTGCCCTACGCCGAGCGGTGCCTTTTATGTTTATCCATCGGTTAAAGGCGTTTTTGGAAAAAATATTCGTGGAAAAACCCCACAAACATCGGCCGAACTTGCAACTATCTTGCTAGAAGAAGCTGAAGTAGCAGTCGTACCAGGTGAGGCTTTTGGGCCTTCTGGTTATTTGCGTTTTTCATATGCAACAAGTGATGCCGACATCATTGAAGGAATCAGTCGAATTAAAAAACTACTGACTGAAAGTTAAATCTCAATACCAACTAGATTAACTTCGGCAACCAAAGTTATTCCAAAAGCTTTCTGCACATGATCTCGTGCGCGCTTTGCGAGCGCTGCAATATCCGAGGCTGTTGCAAGACCAGAGTTCGTTAGCGCCAATACATGCTTTGTTGAAATACGCGCACCACCTAATTCATCGCCTTTATGAATTCCTGAATTTTCAATTAACCAAGCTGCCGACACTTTCACACGGCCATCCGCCAATGGCCACTTAGGTGTTGCGTTTGGAAGTGCATCGGCAGCCTGTTGAGAAATAATTGGATTGGTGAAAAATGAACCAGCCGACCACGAGTCATGATCATCTGGTGATAAGAGCATTCCCTTATTAGCGCGAAGTTCGAGCACTGCCGCACGGCAATCACTGACGGAGGCCCTATCACCAAGTTCGATCTCCAATTTCCTTGCCAATTCAAGATAGGTAATGGGAGTTGTCTTTTCTCCAATTCGAAGTTGAAAAGCGACGTCTAAAACCACATAACGACCAGGGTGAGCTTTAAAGTAGGAGTTACGGTATGAAAATTCACACTCGGCATTTGTGAATGTTTTTATCGCTTTGTTCTCGCGATCATATGTGCGTACGCGCGTAATAAACTCACTAACTTCGTGACCATATGCCCCGATGTTTTGAATTGGCGCTGCGCCAACTGTTCCCGGAATTCCACTTAGAGTTTCTAGTCCAGCGAAACCACGGGTGATTGTGGTCGAAACAAAAATATCCCAGTTCTCTCCAGCACCAATAGTCAGTGTTGCACCACTACAGGCATCAATTTCAGATTCAACGGAGTTATTTGCAATGCGAATCACCGTGCCGGCAAAGCCAGCATCTGCAATTAAGACGTTGGTGCCACCACCGATAATGAGAATTGGCGAATCCCCTGCCCCTTCAATTACCGAAATAATTTCGGATTCACTTGAGACATGAACAATCGAGGTCGCAGGGCCACCCACACGAAGACTGGTGTAGCTAGATAAATCGGTCATGGTTAAAGGTTAGCGACCATGCCAGAAAATTGCGCACCATTGATGACGACGGCCTTTGCCATTCCTAAAACTTTGATACCCGCTGAAGTTGCAACGCAGTCCAACTTCACGCAATTACCATCTGCCTCGGTCACAGTTGCTGTAACAGTTAGATCAACTTTTTCATCGGCGGGCACGATGACCGGTTTTATGAAGCGTGCGGAAAAGGCTTTTACTTTGCTACTACCTCCGGCCCACTCGGCAATGTAAGTACCAACCAAAGCCATTGTTAACATACCATGCGCAATTACATTGGGTAGCCCTACGGAACGCGCAAACTCTTCATTTTGGTGAATTGGGTTTTGATCACCACTTGCATCGGCGTAAGCCTTTAACATCGCGCGATCCATATAAAAAACTTTTTCAGGAAGAGTGTCGCCAACTTTAATCATCCGCGCACTACCAAGGTTGACCAAGATGAAACAACTAATTCGGCATCGTTATGCAGATCAGAGCGAACGGAGATAATCTCATTTCCCGCGACCACGCGAAGTGTTTCAATTGTGGCCGAACATGTGAAGCAATCTCCAGCCACAATTGGGCGAAAGATTTCAAACTTTTGATCACCATGTACCAGACGAGTCCAATCAACACCAATTTCAGGCTTCGTTAATATTGATTCATATTGGGACAGGGAGATTCGAATTGAAAAGGTCGGGGGTGCAACACTTGTATCGCTCACGCCAATTACTGCTGCAAAGGCATCAATCTCAGATTGTTGTATCGTAATTAACTCTGCACCAACAAACGTGCGCCCGACCGAATCGGGATTGATCATTAGCGGGTTTCGCGGTGAAGTGTTGATAACTTGCAACGAGGACAGAACTTCTTGAGCTCCATACGATCTGGGTCGTTGCGGCGGTTCTTCTTTGTAATGTAGTTGCGCTCTTTACAATCGACGCAGGCCATGGTGATTTTTGGACGAACGTCCGCGCTCTTACTTGCCATGGTCTTACTCCTTCATCGGTTATTGAAGGGCTTAGGTTACCCGAGGCCTCTCATTGCGCGAAATTCACGCGCAAAGTACTAGTAGCGGGAGCGGGATTTGAACCCACGACACAGCGATTATGAGCCGCTTGCTCTACCAAGCTGAGCTACCCCGCCAGGGGTGTGCTTTGAAAAGAACCTACTTCTCGTGAAGGAGCTCTCATCGAGCCCCCCACCGGAATCGGACCGGTGACCTCTTCCTTACCATGGAAGCGCTCTACCAACTGAGCTAGGGGGGCGCTGGTTGAATTTTAGTATTTAGTCGAAGGCTGAGCGTACAGGCAGATAAGGGTTTAAGGCTATTTCATTCTTGCTTGGTCAGTATCAAGGGCGAAGTTGCGGTGTGATCACTTTCAGTCCAGCAACTCTTGCACTGTTCTCGTAATCATCAATTACTAGAACTGCTTTATATCCGGCCGATTCCAGGATACCTAAAGCCACTGAAGCACGGTATCCGCTAGCACAATGCACCCAAATCTCTTTTTCGGGTGGTCATTCAATAATTCGTGAAGCTATCTCACTGAACGGAATGTGTATCGTGCCTTCAATGTAAGAGGTATTGCGTTCGCCATTTCGACGGGCATCAAGGAGTAGCACGTCAGGATTCATTATAAGGAAATATCAATTGGTCCTGCACCTGCGCAATTAATGGCACCCATCAACTTGAAATACGTGGGAAAGGAATCTAGAGCAGCAAATGTCTGGAAGATGAAACGCTCTTTCTCTAATAACAGTGCGGGATTGATACGTTTTTCCTCGGCAATGTAGGAACGATCTCCCAAGGTCGGTGTCTCTAAATTTATAATTTTTAGCGACATTTTTTACTCCCTCTCACCAAGAGTTTAGCTACTATTGAATTAATGATGGTCGTTTCTAACATAAAGAGGTCACTATGAAGTTATCCGGAACATATTCGGTTTCAAAGTGGGAGGAAACTCCGATTCACCCTGATGTAGATGGGATGCGCGCTACACGAGTTTCTGCTGAATTCCTCTTTGCCGGTGAGATTGAGGGAACGGCTCAAGTGGAGTACATCATGTTTTACACGGCTTTTGACGAGAAGGATATGCATAACTCTCAAGCCAGATACGTCGGTCACTTAAAGATAGTCGGCACTTCAAAGGGAAAATCTGGGAGCTTTGCCTTAACAGATTCCGGAAGTTTTAAAGGTGGTCTTGCCCGCTCAGAAGTGGACATCATCGCTGGCTCAGGAACGAGTGATTTATATTCAATCTCTGGCTCAGGAAGTTACGTTGCCGACACACAGGGCTGTCGCTGGGAGTTGGAGTTAGAGTTTTAGTTTGCTGGATTTAGAGTTATTTTGCCAGTTGTCTCACGAGCCAACATCGCCCGATGTGCAATCGCTGCCTGGCTCAAACCGAAACTCAT
>JAYTTL010000198.1:0-5667 GCA_043745325.1 Actinomycetes bacterium | reverse complement strand
AAGCTTCGGGTCCAGCCGATATGGGCAAAGTGATGGGCGCAGTTAAACCACTTATCGCGGGCAAGGCCGATGGTTCTCTCGTTTCAACCCTAGTTAAGGAGTCGTTAAACAAATGAAATTTGAATATGTAACAGTGCCATTGCTTTCACATGCAACAAAGCAGATCCTTGATACATGGGGCTCGGATGGTTGGGAGCTCGTACAAGTTATTCCAGCACCAGGATCTGGAGAACAACTAGTGGCCTACATGAAGCGAGAGATTAAATGAATACCGTAGATGTGCGCGCCAAACTTATCGAACTCGGTCTCGAGCTCCCTGTAGCTGCAAAGCCAGTTGCCGCTTATGTTCCAGCAATCCGCACTGGAAATCTTGTATTTACTGCTGGGCAACTGCCTTTGGTCAATGGTGAGATGGCCGGTGTGGGTAAAGTCGATGGAGGAATCACACCTGAGCGCGCAAAAGAGCTTGCTCAGATTTGCGCACTCAATGCTCTTGCTGCAGTTGCAACCGTTGCAGATGTGAACAAAATCTCAAAGATTGTTAGAGTTGTTGGTTACGTTAATGGTGTGCCTGGTTTTATCAACGCACCATCCGTAGTAAATGGCGCGAGCGAATTGTTTTTAGCAATCTGGGGCGATGACGCCAAGCATGCACGAAGCGCAGTTGGGATTGCAGAACTGCCGCTTAACTCACCTGTTGAAATAGAATTGACGGTTGAGATTACAGATTAATTATTTACCGCGCTTTAAAAGTCTTTCGTAATCTGTAATTAACACGGCACGACCATCTAACTTAAGCCAGCCACGGCCAGCGAAATCTGCGAGGGCTTTGTTAACGGTTTCACGAGAGGCGCCTACTAACTGGGCTAACTCTTCCTGCGTTAAGTCGTGGTGGACGTAGAGACCTTCAAGATTTTGTTTTCCAAATCGCTCACCAAGATCAATAAGCGCCTTGGCAACGCGCCCAGGAACATCTGAGAAAACTAAATCGCCGACGGCTTCATTTGTGCGGCGAAGGCGCTGTGCCATGCGTTGAAGCAGATGCAAGGCAACCGCTGGATTTTTCGCAAGCCAAGGAATTAACTCTTTGTGTCCCAGGCTTAACAGTTTTGCATCTGTGACTGCAGTGGCAGTTGACGTACGAGGGCCTGGATCAAAGAGGCTAAGTTCGCCAAACATTTCACCAGGACCAAGAATTGATAGGAGATTGTCGCGACCGTCTCCACTTGAAGTACCAAGCTTGAGCTTTCCTTCTACAATGACATATAAGTGATCACCTTCATCACCCTCGCCAAAAAGTACATTGCCCTTCGAAATTTTTACCGAATCCATTGAAGCGCGCAGCGATGCAGAGGCGGCGTCATCTAAAGCGGTGAACAGCGGAGCCCTGCGGAATACTTCTTCATCGTGGTTCACGAGGAGTACTTTAGCCTCATGCCCGTGGATATGGAAAGCCGAAAACAGGCTAGGGCGATTTACCGTATTCTCACCAAAACCTACCCAGATATTCGCTGTGAGTTAGATTTTGAAAATCCCCTTCAGTTAATTATCGCAACAGTACTCAGTGCACAGTGCACCGATAAGAGGGTTAATGCCGTTACGCCTGCGCTTTTTAAGAAGTATAAAAATCTTAAGGCTTTTGTGAGGGCCGATATTAGGGATATCGAGAAACTAATTTTTCAGACCGGTTTTTACCGCGCAAAAGCCCGGTACATAATGGAGCTCACAACAAAAATCCTTACTGATTTCGGCGGTGAAGTTCCTGCCACATTAGAAGAGTTGATTACGTTGCCAGGGGTTGGTCGCAAAACTGCAAATGTAGTTTTGGGACATGCATTTGATACTCCAGGGATAACCGTTGACACGCATTTTGGGCGACTCTCTCGGCGTTTTGGGTGGACTATTGAAAAAGATCCAGTAAAGGTCGAACATATTGTTGGTGCATTATTTCCACGCTCGGAATGGACCAACTTATCTCAACGCATGATCTGGCATGGGCGCCGTATCTGTCACTCACGAAAGCCTGCTTGTGGAGTCTGTCCAGTCGCAAAACTTTGCCCCAGTTTTGGCATTGGTGAAATGGATATTGAAAAAGCTACACTGCTGGTAAAGACAGATAAGGACTTTAGTTGAAAAGAACGACGCTCGCACTCACTTTGTTGTTGCTAACAAGTTGTTCATCACCTTCCAAGGTAATAGCCGGTGAAGTGGTTTCATGTAATTCAATTAAAAGTTCAGACATCGCAAAGCCGATAGAATTGGGATGTCTTGATGGATCAAAAGGCGCACCAATAAATGCCCTTCGTGGACCCATGATTATTAATGTGTGGGGCTCATGGTGTGGCCCATGCAAAGAAGAGATACCAATTTTTAGATCTTTCTATAACAAGCTAAATGGAAAACTTCAGTTGGTAGGTGTTGATGTCGAAGAAGCCTCAATACAAGATGGTCGAGATTTTGTTATAACTCATGGAATAACTTGGCCAAACCTCTTTGATGCCGATGGTCGTTCTCGTGCCTACTTTGGAATGGGAGTTCCTGTGACTTGGTTTATCACAGCAGATGGCAGTGTGGCCTATAAGAAAATAGGAGTAATTAAAAATGAGTTGGAGCTGATCGCATTGACTAGCAAGTACTTAAGAGTCAAGCTCTAATCTTCGTCTTTGGCGTTATGTAAGCCTTCGGCTATTCGCTTCATAACATTTGGATCGGCTAATGTAGTGGCATCACCAACAGTGCGGTCTTCGGCGACATCTTTGAGTAAACGTCGCATGATTTTACCGCTGCGAGTCTTTGGAAGTTCGTTGACAATTAAAATTTGACGTGGCCTCGCAATGGCGCCAATCTCTTTTGTGACATGGTTACGCAGTTGGGTCAAAAGTGCCTCGCCATCAGCATGTTCGATTCCACTGCGCAAGATCACAAATGCGACGATGCCTTGACCAGTCAATGCATCAGCGGCACCAACAACTGCAGCTTCGGCCACAGCTTCATGAGAAACAAGCGCTGATTCAACCTCAGTCGTTGAAATGCGATGGCCCGAGATGTTCATTACATCATCGACGCGTCCGAGCAGCCAGATTGCACCTTCCTCATCTAACTTAGCTCCATCTCCAGCAAAGTAGATTCCGTTGAAACGCGACCAGTACGTCTCTCTATACCGCTCATCTTCTCCCCAAATACCTCGGAGCATGGATGGCCATGGTTGATCAAGAATTAAATAACCTCCATGTCCATCGGCCACTGGCTGGGCATTGTCATCGACGACTTTTGCACTTATTCCTGGGATTGGTCGCATCGCAGAGCCTGGTTTAGTTGCAGTAATTCCCGGCAACGGCGAAATCATGATTGCACCGGTCTCGGTTTGCCACCATGTATCAACAATAGGACAACGTTCTCCACCGATAATTTCTCGATACCACATCCATGCTTCAGGGTTAATTGGTTCACCCACACTGCCCAATAAACGTAACGATTCTAAATTATGCGCTTTCGGAAATTCATCGCCCCATTTCATCCATGTTCGGATTAATGTAGGCGCTGTATACAAAATCGTCACTCCATATTTTGCAATGATTTCAAAGATGCGCCCTTTATGCGGCGTATCTGGCGTTCCTTCATACATCACTTGTGTTGCCCCATTAATGAGTGGCCCATAAACAACATAGGAATGACCAGTTATCCAGCCAACGTCGGCAGTGCACCAGTAGACATCGGTTTCAGGTTTGAGATCAAAGACAACCTTGTGAGTGTAAGCGACCTGCGTTAAGTAACCGCCAGTTGTGTGAAAAATTCCTTTAGGTTTGGCCGTTGTGCCAGATGTGTACAAAATAAAGAGTGGATGCTCAGAATCAAAACTTTCAGCTATGTGTTCGGCTGATTGGCGGTCGACAATCTCATGCCACCAGATATCTCGATCTGTCCACGCAGTTTCCTGCTTAGTCCGCGCTACAACTAAAACGTTTTTTACATTGTGTTGGCCTTTCAAGGCTTCATCAACCGCAGGTTTTAATGCAAAAGCTGCACCTTTTCTAAATCCACCATCGGAAGTAATAACCAACTTTGCATCGGCATCTTGAATTCGGGACAACAACGCATCTGCAGAAAATCCACCAAATACCACTGAATGAGGTGCACCAATGCGTGCGCAAGCCAACATTGCAATTGCGGCTTCAGGAATCATTGGGAGGTAAATCGCAACTCGATCTCCTGCCTTAATCCCTAACTCAATTAGTGCGTTCGCAGTTTTTTTTACTTCAGTCAATAACTGCGCATATGTAATTATTCGAGAATCTCCGGGCTCACCCTCAAAATAAAAAGCGATTCGATCACCGCGGCCTTGGGCAACGTGGACGTCAAGCGTGTTAACAGAGGCATTTAATTTTCCACCAATAAACCATTGTGCATAAGGTGCTTGCCAATCAAGCACTGCATCCCATTTTCGCTCCCACGTGAGTTCGCGTGCCTGATTTTCCCAAAAAGCTAAACGATCCATATTTGCATAGGCATACTCGTCAGGTTGTGCGTTTGCTTGGGCGGCAAATTCAGGAGTTGGCAAGAAGTGCCGGTCTTCGTGGAGCAGATTCTCAAGGGATTCGTATTTTTGGCTCATAACGGGTGAGATTACCTGTAGATGATTGTTATCAACAGAGTTTAGAGAGTGCTCTTTCTCATCTGGAAGAGCCGACAAGGATGCGGGGACCCAAAGAAAGGAGACACATGAGCATCACCGCATTTATCCTGCTATTCCTGAAACTTTTGAGCAACCCCACATTGGTCGCGGCCCTAGCGCGCTTCCTCAGCAATGCACTCAAGACCTTGATGTAATTGCGCTACGAATAGCCCTCAAGAGACCCGACTTGGGGGTTTTTTCGTGCCGATTTTGTAGGAATAGGAGGGTAAGTGAGATGATTGGCCGTAAGCCTCTAGATGGTTCAATGAAGCGCTCGCCTAGAGAATTACACCAGAGCGACTAGGAGCTACCGTGCCAATTGCAACGCCAGAAATTTATGTAGACATGTTGGATCGCGCTAAAAAAGGCGCTTTTGCATATCCTGCGATTAACGTTTCTTCATCACAAACTATTATCGCGGCCATCCGAGGTTTTGCAGAGGCTGAGTCCGACGGGATCATTCAATTCTCGTGGGGTGGGGCTGAATACGCCTCAGGCTCAACGGTAAAAAAAATGGTTGATGGAGCCGTGGCTCTAGCCGAATTTGCACACGTAGTCGCCAAGAATTACAACGTTAATATTGGAATTCATACCGACCACTGTCCAGCTGAGAAGTTAGATGGTTTTATGCGCCCGCTTCTAACTTTTGGTGCCGAACGAATTTCATCGGGCAAGGCACCTCTTTTTAACTCGCACATGTGGGATGGCTCTGCAGTTTCTATGACTGAAAACATGAAAGTTGCTAAAGAAATGTTGGCAATGTCGATTGCCGCACGCACAATTCTTGAAATTGAAATTGGGGTTGTTGGAGGGGAAGAAGATGGAATAGAGGCTAAACATGATGCAAAGTTGTACTCACACCCAGAGGATGCTCTGTTAACTGTTGAAACACTTGGTACAGATACGCGCTACCTTGTGGCTGCCACATTTGGAAATGTTCATGGAGTTTATAAGCCAGGAAATGTTGTTTTACAACCCAAGATTTTGGCAACGCT
>JAYTTL010000197.1:0-5668 GCA_043745325.1 Actinomycetes bacterium | reverse complement strand
CCCGTTATTATTGCGATAAATCTCTCGGCGATGACCAATGTCGATTACAAGAATTATTAGATGACCAGAATCGATTGAATATAGAATCCGGTAGTCGCCAACGCGCACCCGAAAGTACAGACTTCCTTTAATTTTGACTGCAAGTGGTGGACGCGGATTATCGCCCAATAATTCTAGCGCTGCATAGATTCTTAACTGATCTTTCTTTTCTAATTTTTCTAAAGATTTACGGGCAGAGGCTTTGAAGTCAATTTTAAATTGACTCACGCTAATCCAAGTTCTTTTTTAACTTGTTCCCATGGAATAGATGGAGATGAGTCTTTAAGAGAGGCTTCGATTAAGGCTAGGTCCTCAAGATCTTCTAACGCGGATAAGAGCTCTTCATAGCGAGAGGGGCTCACAAGTACCGCTGCGGGAGTGCCATGGCGTGAAATAGTGATTGGCTGCGTCTGAGCTTGATCGATGAGCGAGGGCAACTCTCGGCGGGCATCACTTAGTGAAAATGTGGTCATAAGGAAAATGTACAGTAAAAAAATTTATATGTACATTATAAGTTCATACTCACCGATTTGCTGGTGGCATTAGCCTCGCCTAGAGTTGGCGTTAGCACTCACGGGCCCACACTGCTAAAGGGTTCGCACGAGGAAAACAACGCACAAGAGGAGCTACGTATATGGCAATTAAGCCACTAGAAGATCGCATCGTTATTAAGACAAACGAGGCTGAAACAACAACGGCATCAGGTCTTGTAATCCCAGATACTGCAAAAGAGAAGCCACAAGAGGGCGTAGTCCTAGCTGTTGGACCAGGTCGCTTTGATGATGGTGTTCGCGTACCAATGGATGTCAAAGTTGGCGACGTAGTTTTGTACAGCAAGTACGGCGGAACTGAAATCAAGCATGGCGGAGACGACCTATTGGTACTTTCAGCTCGCGACATTCTCGCTGTAATCGAGAAGTAAATGGGAAAGTCCCTTCAATTCGATGATAACGCACGCCGTGCGATGGAGCGTGGCGTCAATATTCTTGCCGACACCGTCAAAGTAACGCTAGGACCAAAGGGTCGTAACGTTGTTATTGCAAAATCATTTGGCGCACCCATCATTACAAATGATGGTGTAACAATTGCAAAAGAGATTGAACTCTCTGATCCCGTTGAAAATATGGGCGCACAGTTAGTTAAAGAAGTTGCTACCAAGACCAACGATGTTGCCGGTGACGGAACAACAACTGCAACGGTCCTTGCACAGGCAATGGTTAAAGAGGGAATCCGCAACTTAGCCGCTGGTGCACAGCCAATGGATATTAAAGCTGGAATTGAAGCTGCAGTTGCTGCAGTTTCAGAAAAACTCAAGTCAGCGGCAACACCAGTAAATGGAAAGGCACAGATTGCAGATGTTGCAACAATCTCGGCGCAAGATCGAGCAATTGGTGAATTGATAGCTGAGGCATTTGAGCGAGTCGGTAAAGATGGTGTCATTACCGTTGAAGAGGCTTCAACTACGGGCTTGGATCTTGAGTTCACTGAGGGAATGCAGTTCGATAAGGGCTATATTTCTCCATATTTTGTTACCGATCAAGATCGTATGGAGGCAATTCTTGAAGATGCTTACGTGCTTATTTCGGCCGGCAAAATCTCAGCGCTCACTGATTTACTTCCAATTCTTGAGAAGGTTTCGGCATCATCGAAGCCACTACTAATTATCGCCGAAGATATTGAGGGTGAAGCCCTTTCTACTTTGGTTGTTAACCGCATGCGTGGAGTCTTTGCATCGGCTGCCGTAAAGGCGCCAGGCTTTGGTGATCGCCGTAAGGCAATGTTGCAAGATATTGCAACTTTGACGGGTGGTCAGGTTATTTCAGCAGAGGTTGGAATGAAGCTTGACGCAGTTACTTTGGAAGATCTCGGACGCGCTCGCCGCATCGTAGTTTCAAAGGATGCAACGACAATCATCGAAGGTGCTGGAGACAAGGCCGCAGTTGCTGGTCGTGTTAACGAACTTCGCAAAGAGATTGAAAACTCGGACTCCTCATGGGATAAAGAGAAGTTGCAAGAGCGTGTAGCAAAGCTTGCTGGTGGAGTCTGCGTTATCAAAGTTGGTGCACACACTGAGGTCGAACTCAATGAGAAGAAGCACCGTCTTGAAGATGCAATCTCTGCAACGCGCGCAGCTGTTGAAGAGGGAATCGTTGTTGGCGGAGGCGCAGCACTTGTGCATGCAGCCGATGTCCTTGAAGGCGATCTCGGATTCACTGGCGATAAGGCCGTTGGAGTTCGTTTAGTTCGCAAAGCTTGCGATGAGCCACTTCGTTGGATTGCAGAAAATGCTGGACTTGAGGGCTACGTAGTTGTTGCTAAAGTCCGCGCGATGAAAGATAACGAAGGCTTTAACGCTGCAACCGATGTTTACGGCGATCTTGCAAAAGATGGCGTCATCGATCCAGTAAAGGTAACCCGTTCAGCACTTGCAAATGCTGCATCGATTGCGGCAATGTTTATTACAACGGAAGCAGTTGTATATGAGCGTCCAGCCGATGCACCAGCCGATGCAGGTGGCAGTGGCCACTCACATGGTCCTGGGGGACACTCACACTAAGTAATTAAAAAAAAAGAACCCCCGCAGTTTGCACTGAACCCCAGAAGTTGAGATTCTCAATGAACTCTTCAACTTCTGGGGTTCAGTTAACACACGTGAACCTTCCTACTCACCTACATTTCTAGTTAAGAGGATTTTAACCTTTTGCGAATGCTTGAAAGAAGATTGGGAAAGTGAATAACAAGCCAAGGCAAACCATTACCAAACTGTAGGTGTAAGCCTTTGCCAATTCAAAACTCTTCTTTGAAAACACCTGATGCAGAACAACCCAAACAACTAGCCAGATTATTACTGCAAAAGTTGTTTTACCGGATAATGCTCCAACACCCTCATTTAAGGTAAGAAAGCTCTTAAATGACGCGCTGAATTCAGGAATAATTACCAAAATACCGTATACCACTGAGCCAATTCCTAAAGCTAACAGTGCTGCTACGACCGGTCCATCAGATTTGGTTCTAGATAAATTATCGCTCATTGTCATGATCTCCCCTACTTCACTGGTGCTATTTTTGTAATAAGTGCACCGAATAATCCGGCCACAGCGGCAGTTGCAAATGCGAAGACTAGTAAGGTCATCGCAATTTTCCGAGCGCGATCATTTTTAATCAAATCCACTCCGTAATAAAGAACAACGAAGGCAGCTGCTGTCGCTAACATCGGGCTTATCCAAGCAACGTGTTCTTTCCATTCCATTCCAAATTCATGCCACTTAGCTGTTTCTTCGCTGGCAATGAGAATTGACTTTGGGCTATCTGGGGCTTTATCGCGATACCAAGGATAAATGATCCATGTACCTGTAATTACAGTTCCCCATGAGGCCACAGCCATGGCTGTCACCCCAATCTTCAACCGCTTAATACGTTCGGTAACGCCAACTGCAGTTACTAACTCAGGTCGCAAACTATAAAAACCTGCCAAAGCGCCTGAAAATGCTAGCAAGAACAAGGCACCAAAACCCATTCCATGGATAAGTGCCCACAGTTCTCTATTATTGAGAGCCATATTTTTCCTCTTCCCCTATTAAATAACGTTTTATATGAAGCTATTCAAAAATCATTATTCAGTGAATACTCAGAAAAGCAAGCAGATTCTCTCTTAATTAATGTGTTATCGGATACAAAGCAGTAAGTGAGTGCTAGCACCGGAGGTTCACACTAATACGTAGCAATACAAAAACCCCCGCAGATTTTTTCTCTGCGGGGGTTTTTCTCTTAACTCAGGAGGAGAGTTAAAACTTTAATTGGATTTACATTTATGAGGCATGTGAAATATCTGGATTTAATTCTCTTCCAATAATGCTTAAGCGATCATCTTCAGATAAACCGCCCCAAATCCCATATGGCCTAGGACCAACGAGCCATGAGGCTGGCACGCATCGGCGCTACGGTCGGTCCGATTAATGATCATGCGCCGGTTAATTTCAACGGGGGTCTCACCGCGTGATGCCGCTGAAGAGGCCAAAGCCCATAAGGGAAAGGCTACTCCGGAAATAATTATTCCAGAGTTTGAATCCCGTGAAGAATTAGTCCTTGCTGTGTATAAGGCAGCTTATAAAACTGATGTGGTATTTATTGAAGCCGCGCTGAAAAAAGATCTAGCTGAGTTTGGAGTCGACTCTTCTTGGTCCCAAGTAATTGCGCCCGTACTGTTACTTCTTGGCCAAGATTGGGAGAGTGAAGGTAAAGGCGTAGAAATCGAACATATGTTGACGGAGATCATTAAACGCACATTTCGTGCCTCGATCGACATAATCCCTCTACCTCTGACCGCTCGTCCTGTACTTCTGGCCGCCGTTGGTGAAGAGCAACATAATTTGGCAATTCATGCTTTGGCCGCGGCGCTAGCAGAGCGGAAAATTCAAACTCTTTTCTTAGGTGCACGAACTCCCCTTGAAGCTTTAAGTGCAGTGGTATCACTTTCGGCGCCTCCTGCGATTTTCCTATGGGCGCAGTTAAAGGAAAATGCCAAACCTGAATTTTTCCGTGAACTTCCCGTTGTGCGTCCAGCCCCCCGCATTATTCTTGGTGGTCCAGGTTGGGATCGAGATGCGTGCAGTGGCGCTACCGTCGTTGATGATTTAGCTCAAGCCTGCCTTGAGATTGAGCGTGCAGTAGGTCTTTAAAAGCCCCGATAGACTTCCCACCTTCACATTGAATGGATAAGGGGGTCTGGCATGAGCGAGAATGAAAAAATCGCGATGCTTGGCCTTACCTATGACGATGTCCTTCTTTTGCCCGATGCCTCCGATGTCGTGCCTTCAGAAGTTGATACAAGAACTCAGCTAACCCGAACAATTTCAATTGCTATTCCGTTGATTTCATCGGCGATGGATACGGTCACCGAATCTGCTATGGCAATCGCCATGGCTAAAGCCGGCGGAATCGGAATAATCCACCGTAACTTACCTATTGCCGACCAAGTTACCCACGTTAAATTAGTTAAGAATGTTGGCTTATCCGGTGCCGCCGTCGGCGTTGGTGATGATGGTTTTGCCCGTGCACAGGCCTTAATTGAGGCAGGTGTGGATGTAGTAGTTGTCGATACTGCGCACGGCCACCATCGGGCCGTCCTTGAAGCGATTGCCCGGATAAAAAAACTCTCATCTTCCATACAAATTATTGGTGGCAATATTGCAACGCGCGCAGGGGCACAAGCCCTCATTAACGCTGGCGCCGATGCGGTAAAAGTTGGCGTCGGCCCTGGATCCATATGTACTACCCGTGTTGTTGCAGGTGTTGGCGTTCCACAGATTACGGCAATCATGGAGGCCGCGAAAGCGTGCAATAAGGCGGGTATCCCTCTCATTGCCGATGGCGGGCTCCAATATTCAGGAGACATTGTTAAAGCCATTGTTGCTGGCGCTAACTCAGTAATGCTTGGCTCATTACTTGCAGGTTGCCAAGAGGCTCCTGGGGAGTTAATGGAGATTAATGGCGTTAAGTACAAGACTTATCGCGGCATGGGTTCGTTAGGTGCAATGCAATCGCGCGGTGAACAAAAATCATATTCAAAGGATCGTTACATGCAAGATGATGTTTTATCAGAAGACAAACTCGTGCCCGAAGGTATTGA
>JAYTTL010000196.1:0-5719 GCA_043745325.1 Actinomycetes bacterium | reverse complement strand
ATACCGTATTAGCGATGTCTTTACCACATGGTGGTCACTTGACTCATGGTTCGGCAGTTAATTTTTCGGGTAAATGGTTTAACGTCGAGTCTTACGGAGTTCGTTCCGACAATGAACTCATTGATTACGACGAATTACGCGATAAAGCTATCGCAACCAAACCAAAGATGATTTGTTCCGGTGCAACTGCCTACCCTTCACTGATTGACTTTGAAAAGATTCGCGCAATTTGCGATGAAGTCGGTGCAATTATGTGGGTAGATGCCGCGCACTTTATTGGACTTGTTGCGGGTAAGGCGATTCCTTCTCCAGTGCCCTATGCCGACGTAGTCTCCTTTACAACACATAAAGTTTTGCGTGGCCCACGCGGCGGAATGATTTTGACGAAAGCTGAATATGCCACCGCTATAGATAAAGCGGTTTTTCCGGGCATGCAGGGCGGGCCGATTATGTCGGCAGTCGCAGGTAAAGCTGTAGCGCTAGCTGAATGTGCAACGTTGGAATATCAAAGATATGCCAAGGATGTAATTGTTAACGCAAAGGCGCTAGCCGCGGCGCTTGAGGTGGAGGGCATGCGGGCAGTCTCTGGTGGAACACAAACTCACTTAGCATTGATGGATATTCGCAGTACTGGAGTAACTGGCAAGGTAGCCGACGAGCGTTGCGGCGCTGCGGGAATCGTGATGAATAAGAACTCAATTCCAAATGATCCTCAAAAACCGGGCATAACAAGTGGAGTACGAGTAGGTACACCTGCGACTACAACTCAAGGTATGGGAGTGCTCGAGATGAAGGTGATTGCACAATTGATTTCGCGCGCCATTGCAAGTGATGATGCGGCAACGCATTCTGCAATTAAAAGCGAAGTGCATGCACTAACGGCACGTTTCCCTATTTATCAAGCATAATTGATTTCGTGCGCGAGTATTTAGTAACTCTGCTTATATCAGCGGCCCTGTGCTATCTGATTACTCCGTTTGTTCGCACTCAAGCGATTCGCTTTGGCGCAGTTGCCAAAATCAGAGGCCGCGATATTCATACAACACCAACTGCCCGCTGGGGTGGGGTAGCGATGTGGATGGCAATGGCCATTACTTTTTTAATCGTTAATCACCTTCCCTTAGTTGGTAAATCCTTTGGCCGTGAATCACAAGGGATTTTTCTAGCTTCGTCGGCCATCGTTTTACTGGGAATGCTCGATGATCGTTTTCAATTAGATGCGTTGACGAAATTAGCAGGGCAAGTCTTTGTGGCCGGTATTTTGCTGATGTACGGAATCCAAATTCTCTGGTTGCCAATTAACGGTGTCATCACTTTGCCATCGAGTATCGGTCAATTAACGACTGTTTTAATTGTGATCATCACTATCAATGCAGTTAACTTTATCGATGGGATGGATGGTTTGGCCGCTGGAATCGTTGCTATTGCAGGTATTGCATTTTTTGCTTTTGCCTATCTTTTGGCGGTTGAATACGGTTTCAGCCGCGCAGGTACACCTTCATTAATCACCGCTGTTTTAGTAGGTCTTTGCATCGGTTTCTTACCCCATAACGCACACCCTGCACGTATTTTCATGGGTGATAGCGGATCGATGTTGCTCGGTCTCTTACTGGCAGCTGCTGCAATTACATTAACGGGACAAGTAGATCCGAACGCGATTTCAGCTGAATCTTCAGGTCCCACTCTCTTACCACTGCTGTTGCCATTTGCAGTACTTGCAATCCCATTGGCCGATTTATTGTTAGCAGTTGGTCGTCGCATACGTGCCGGAAAGTCTCCCTTTGCACCCGATAACGAACACCTACATCACCGACTACTTAGTGCCGGAAACTCTCAGTTGAAGTCGGCAATTATTTTGTATTTATGGACTGCGACTATTGCCTTCCCCGTGACTGTCTTGGCTTTTGCACCGCGGTGGATTGCATTACTAAGCGCAGTAGTTCTTATCGTTATCACAGGTGTAGTTTCAAAAATCGGTAAAAAGGTGGCGATATGAAAAGTAATGAAACACGGTTGTTGCGTGGAGTTTTTTGGCCAACTCTCATAGTGAGCATCGTTTCTCTCTCAGTATCAGCCATCTTTAGAGGTTTGAGTGGTTTCTATGGAGCGCTTTTAGCTCAGTTTGTCGTTGTCATCTTTTTTATCATTCACATTGCAGTTTCGCGAATGACGAGAAACCTTGATCCAATGTCAACTATGGCATTGGCACTTTTCTCCTACTTTGCCAAACTCTTGGCGTTGGGTCTCTTACTCTGGGCTATTGCTAAGTTCACAGATCGCACCACCATCAGTCGAAGCGCTTTTGGAATCACCGCGGTTGCACTCACCGTAACCTGGCTCTGGGGCGAGATTGCTAGTTTCATGAAACTTCACCTACATTTACCTCTCCCCGATCAAAACCTGAAGGAGCGATGATGCCCAAAAGCGAAGAAAATGCGATGTGGTCGATCTTTGGTTACCTTTTATCGGGCCTGCTCTTTTGGGGCGGGATTGGCTATGGTCTGGATAGGTGGTTGGACAAGAACTACTTCACCCTCATTGGCCTTTTGGTTGGAATCAGCGGGGCTATCTACCTAGTCTGGCTTCGCTTCGGGCGAGAGTGAGAGACACGTAACTCTCTTTGCCATGATGGCCGATTTCTCAACTACACCCGCTCTCCCTTAGGGTTGTGCCGTCTTAACGTCTCTGTCCACTGCCTGTGATTTTTTAAGGAGTTTTACGTGCGCGTTCCACTTCTTTTAGAGGCGCAGGGTGAGGGATTTGTTCCTCCAAGCAGTGGTGACTTTGAACTTCCACCGATCTTTGGTGAGAACTCATTTACAACAAAACCTGTTTTTCTATTATTTCTTTCAGTCATTTTGATCTCAGCCTTCTTTATCATTGCCTCGCGTAAAGCCGCCGTAGTGCCTTCTAAGCTGCAGTTCGCTGGCGAATCTGTATATGGTTTTGTGCGTAATGGGTTAGCTAGAGATGTTATCGGCCACGATTTTTTACGCTTTGTGCCGTATCTGTTTACGCTCTTCACATTCATTTTAGTTAACAACGTGTTCGGGATCGTCCCATTTTTGCAGTTTCCAACAATGTCACGGATATCATTTCCGTACATCTTGGCGCTCTCTGTTTATCTAGTCTTTCACTATGTTGGAATTCGCAAACAGGGTGCATTTAAATATTTCAAAGAGATTATGTTCATGCCGGGTGTACCAAAAGCGGCATACATTCTTATTACTCCTCTTGAAATCCTGACATTTTTTGTAGTGCGTCCGTTGACTCTTGCACTTCGTCTTTTTGCGAATATGTTCGCAGGCCACTTGCTGTTGCTTGTCTTTATCTTGGGTGGAGAACATCTACTCCAAGGTGTTATTGGTTTAAAGCTGATCAGCCCATTTGCCTTTGGAATAGGCATTGTGTTGACCTTCTTTGAATTCATGGTCCAATGCCTGCAGGCTTACATCTTTACTCTGCTCGCAGCTCTCTACATCGCCGGCGCCCTTGCCGACGAGCATTAAGTAAATCAACTAGGAAAGAAGGAAGAAAATGACAGGCACACTCAACCTCGTCGGTTTTGGCCTCGCAGCAATTGGTCCTGGAATCGCAACCGGACTTATCTTTGCCGCATATATCAATGGCGTAGCACGTCAGCCAGAGGCACGAAGCGTCCTACAACCAATTGCGTTCCTTGGATTCGCCCTTGCTGAAGCCCTTGCCCTCTTCGGTCTCGTTCTCGCATTTGTTCTCTAATTAGAAGAATTTAAATTAAAGGACAACAGATGCAATTTGTTAACGTAGCCGCTGCCCAGGACAAGATCAATCCACTGATCCCACACACTGCTGAACTAATAGTCGGTGCAATCGCCTTTCTCCTTCTCTTTTTAACGCTGCGCAAATTTGTCACGCCAATGTTTGAGAAAGCATTTAGTGAGCGCACTAATGCAATTCAAGGTGGAATCGAACGGGCTGAAAGAGCACAATTAGAGGCACAGCGTGCTCTGGCCCAGTACACCGAGCAACTTTCCAAGGCCCAGTCGGAAGCCCAGAGTTTGCGCGAAGAAGCGCGCGTGCAGGGAGCGTCCATTATTGAAGATCTGCGGGCAAAGGCACAGGAAGAGGCAGCTCGGATTACTGCAACCGCACACGCATCAATTGAGGCAGAGCGTCAAGCGGCAATAACATCACTTCGAACTGAAGTTGGTGCACTTGCCGTTGAACTTGCCTCAAAAATTGTTGGTGAAGCACTCGATGATCACGCACGTCAATCACGCGTTGTCGATCGCTTTTTAGAAGACTTAGAAAACTCAAAGTAACCAGGGAATCGAGAAGTAGCAATGAGAGCCCACCTCGGAGGCAGCAGCCGTCAGTCACTCGTGACTGCGCGCGCGGCTTTAGATGCTGCCGTAAAAGGAGTAGATGCATCAAAGGCATCTATCTTGAGCGCTGAACTTTTCTTTGTCGCCGAGGTACTGAATACAAATATCGCTGTACGTCGCGCTCTAACTGACTCTTCTCGTGATGATAAATCTAAGTCGGCATTTCTTGCTGAGTTATTCGGTTCAAAGATTGGCGGATTGGCACTCGGCATTACAACCGAGATATCGGCGATGCGTTGGTCTGCTCCAAAGGACCTCGTACTTGTGATTGAGCAGTTGGCTATTGAGGCAGAAGCATCAGCTGCCAATATTGCCGGTGAACTCGATCGAGTAGAAAATGAAATCTTTATTGCCTCACGTGCGATTGCCGGCTCGGCCGAACTTCGCAAGGCGTTGACGTCGGATGCAAAGCTTGCTAAAGCAACACTCGTTAGCGAGATTCTTAAGGGTGCATCTGGTTCAACGGTGAAGCTTGTTTCGCAGTTAGCAAACACATGGCGTGGACGAAGCATTGAATCAGCCTTTGATGATTATGCCCACGCTCTTGCCGCACGCCGTAATCGCGTGATTGCGCTGGTCCGCGTAGCGGCGCCATTGAGCACTGCACAACAAGAACGTCTATCTACTGCACTTAACAATCAAGTAGGTCAGCCAGTGCGTATCAATATTGAGATCGATTCACATGTTATTGGTGGAGTTAGCGTCAAATTTGCAGATGAGTTGGTTGATGGAACTGTTTCAAATCGTTTGGCTGGGGCCGCACGCGCCGTAGTCGGAAGCAAATAAAGGGAGAAATACATGGCAGACCTCACGATCAACCCGGCCGAAATCCAGGGAGCCTTAGCGAACTTTGTTAAGTCTTACGATCCAGGCGTTGCAGCTCGCGACGAAGTCGGAACCGTTAGCCAAGCAGGCGATGGAATCGCGCGCGTTGAAGGGCTGCCATCAACGATGGCAAATGAGTTGTTGCAGTTTGAAAACGGCACACTTGGCCTGGCACTCAACTTGGACGTACGTGAAATCGGCGTAGTTATCTTGGGTGGTTACGAAGGAATTGAAGAGGGAACATCAGTTCGCCGCACAGGAGAAATTCTCTCAGTACCAGTAGGCGATGCCTTCTTAGGTCGCGTTGTAGATCCTTTAGGTCGACCAATCGATGGCAAGGGTGAGATCAAAGCCGATGCACGTAGAGCACTTGAACTTCAGGCTCCCTCTGTAGTTCAGCGTCAACCCGTAAAAGAGCCGTTAGCAACTGGAATCAAAGCAATTGATGCGATGACAGCTATTGGTCGCGGACAGCGCCAGTTAATTATTGGCGATCGCCAGACTGGTAAGACTGCTGTTGCGGTAGA
>JAYTTL010000195.1:0-5738 GCA_043745325.1 Actinomycetes bacterium | reverse complement strand
CATCCCGCACCTTTCCTACTGGGTCACCATTAGGGTCAAAGACTGCGGTGCCTGCAAGACGGGCAAGAAATACTCGGTTTAGGAGATTGCCGCTCATGAGTTAAGGGTACCTTTACCTCATGAGTACGGGTGAACAATTGCAAGGCGCCCAACATAGTCGCGATAGTCATACGGCTATCCCCGCCAAACCTGATCTGGTTCGACTTGGCCTTGGAATTATTGGAATTGGCACATCAGGGCCATTAATTGCGATGAGCTCAATGCCGATAGCAAGCTTAATTTTCTGGCGCAATTTAGGTGGATCATTATTAACATTACCATTTGCGCTTCGGCATTCAACCAATCGCAACGGGATGAAATGGGCTGCACTCGCCGGTGTTCTTTTGGCTACGCACTTCATGGGGTTTTTCTTAGCAATGCGTTGGACAACTGTTGCCGCCGGTACGGCTTTAGTTGCCTTACAACCAATTTTCGCTGCATTGTTTGTCAAAATGAGTGGCGGTCATATTCCACCTAAGGCATGGTCTGGAATGTTCGTAAGTTTTTCTGGAGTATTGCTAATCTCTGGAGTGGACTTACAGATTTCATTTAAATCCTTTCTTGGCGATCTTGCTGCGCTCGTTTCAGCCGCTCTAGCCGCTTTGTACATGATTGCAGGGTCTAAGGCGCAACGCACATTGGAGACAACAACATACACAACGATGTGCTATTTTATTTGTGCAATGACGGCATTGCCCGTAGCGCTGATTTCAGGTGTGGCAATCTTTGATTTCAGTGCACGAGAGTGGTGGATCCTCCTAAGTCTGATTCTTGGAGCTCAGATTCTGGGTCATACGATGTTTAACTCAACACTCAAACGAGTTTCGCCCGCTATCGTTTCACTAATAATTTTTTTTGAAGTTCCCGTTAGTTCAGTCTTGGCAATTTGGTGGATTGGTCAAAAGCCGCCCCTCGGTATAATCCCTGGGATTGCACTGATTTTAATAGGGTGTGTTTTGGTAGTTAGTCGAGGACGCAGTTCTCAAATTCAGGTACTTCCTTGATTGATTTACACACTCATACAAATAAGAGTGATGGCACAGATAGTCCGCGTGAACTCGTGAATAAAGCAATTTCACTCGGGATACATGTTTTAGGAGTCACTGATCACGATACGACGTCGGGCTGGATTGAAGCCACACAAAGCGCACGCGGTGAAATTTCGTTGGCTTTAGGCAGTGAAATTTCATGTTTAACCACTGACGGAATTAGCGTGCATATGCTGGCTCTGCTCTTTGATGGCGCAAATCTAGAGATGCAGCGGATGCTTGAAGATAACCGTGATGGACGCTTGCCCCGAATGGCAAAGATGATTGAAAAAATGCAAGCAGCAGGAATCGATATTTCAATGAATGATGTTGAGTCGGCACGACCACTTGGTGCAACTCTTGGCCGTCCACACCTAGCCGATGCTCTAGTGATAAAAGGATTAATTAAGTCCCGAGATGAAGCGTTTCAAGGAATGCTCAATAACGATTCGATTTTTTATGTCGCACATATTTCACCGACACCTACCCTTGCAATTCAAATGATCAACAAAGCTGGGGGAGTAGCTGTGATTGCCCACCCATTTGCTTCGATGCGGGGACAAAGCCTTGCTGTGAGCGATTTTGAAGTTCTTGTCGAAGCAGGCTTGCATGGAATTGAAGTCGATCACCGCGATCAAAACTCCGATGAACGCGAGATTTTGAGGGCGATTGCGCTTGATTTAGATTTGGTAGTCACTGGTGCGAGTGATTATCACGGGAACGGTAAAGTAAATTCATTGGGCGAATTCCAAACCTCTCCAGAACAATGGGAAAAGCTGGAGTCACGCGCAGATAAACGAAGGGTGGTTGGTACATGAATGTAGTTCACATCGGAGCGATTACTTTTGCACTTCAATCTTTTGTCACACTTTTTGTGATTATGGATCCACCAGGTGCGACTCCAATATTTTTAGCCCTAGTTGCCGATAAATCGCCTCAAGAGCGTCGCATTTTAGCTATTAAGGCGGCGTCTGTATCTTTTTCAGTGATCACGATGTTTGCTTTATTTGGCCGCTTTATTTTGAGTTACCTCAACATTTCAATGGCATCTCTTCAAGCCGCAGGTGCCTTGCTACTCCTTCTTATCTCTCTTGACTTGCTCACAGGTGGCACTGGTGGTGGGAAGAGTGAAAATACAGATGTAAATATCGCACTCGTTCCACTTGGGACTCCACTACTTGCGGGTCCCGGAGCCATCGTTGCAACGATGATTTTTGTTCAAAGTGCAGATACTGCACCCATGATTGCTGGATTAGTCGCGGCCATAGTTGGTGTCCATCTGGCAATCGCAGCAGTACTGATGGCCTCGACTACGATTTTGAAAGTTATAAAAGAAGCTGGCGTTACCCTCATTGCCCGAATCGCAGGCTTGTTATTGGCTGCCATTGCGGTTCAAATGCTAGTGGACGCTATCAGAACCTTTGTCGCGAATTAATTATCTTTAAACTTTTTGGTGCGAGTACGCGAACGCTCTGTCTTTTCTTTAGGCGCAACGGTTTTGCGCGGCAATGTCTGAGGTGTCTTAATTGGTTTATTTGCAGTACCCACCACTGATTTAGCTTTCACCATGCGTCCAGTTGCACCGGTTGGAATATTAAGAACTTCATAAAGATGTGCCGATGATGAGTATGTTTCTTCGGGCTCGGCTAAACCAAGTTCGAGAACCTGATTAATCATTTTCCATCGAGCGAGCTCGTCCCAATCGACGAAAGTAACGGCGATACCGTCGGCGCCTGCTCGAGCTGTGCGGCCAATGCGGTGCACGTATGTTTTCTCATCTTCTGGGCACTGATAGTTAATAACATGCGTAATGCCTTCAATATCGATTCCGCGCGCGGCAACATCTGTGGCAACCAGAACATTTGATTTCCCAGCTTTAAAATCCGCGAGCGCTTTTTCGCGCGCGCCTTGTCCTAGATCGCCGTGAATTGTGTCGGCTCTAAAGCCTCGCTCAAGAAGGTCATCGGCAGTCCTCTGACATGTCCGTTTTGTGCGACAAAAAACAATTGTTGGTCCGCGGCCATCGGCCTGTAAAATTCGAGCCAACATTTCAATCTTATCCATCGCATGCGCACGCAAAACGTGTTGTACTATTCTATTTACGACTGCGCCTTCATCTTCGCTATCTTGAGTACGAATATGAATCGGTTGGTTCATAAATCGCCTTGCCAGAGCGATGATGTCTCCGGGCATTGTTGCTGAAAAAAGCATTGTTTGTGTGCGCTTGGGTGTGTTTGACAGAATTTTTTCAACATCGGGCAAGAAACCAAGATCTAACATCTCATCGGCCTCATCCAAAATAAGTTTGGACACTTCCTTTAACTTGAGTTGGCCTTGTCGCGATAAATCGAGGAGTCGTCCCGGTGTTCCGACAACTATTTCAACGCCTGCTTGGAGAGCTTCAATCTGTGGTTCAAATGCTCGACCTCCGTAAACGGCTAACGTGCGGATTCCACGGTTACGTGCTAATTCATCAATGTCGCGCGTGACTTGTGTGCATAGTTCACGCGTCGGAACGACAATTAATACTTGTGGCATTCCCTTCGTTTGGAAATCGGCCCACTCGACATCCTGAGGTGCTATCAGGCGTTCAATAACAGGGATGGCAAAGGCTAGGGTCTTTCCCGTCCCGGTCTTAGCTTGGCCGATGACATCGCCATCATTGAGAGCAATGGGCAGGACCATCTCTTGAATTGCAAAGGGCTCAAAAAACCCATGCTCATGCAGAGCGGCGATGGTTTCGGGTCTAAGTGGAAGTTCGGCAAAGGTGGGTGACACGTTACGCTGCGCCGAAGCCAACACGGCGCGAGGCAGATTCACCAATTTCGACATAACCAATTTTATCTGCCGGAACTATAATTTCATGTCCACGCACATCATTTAAAGTCAGTGGCGTACCTGCCGTTAGCGCCTCGGTAACGGCGCTCTTAATATCGGTTGTACTCATTGAACTTTCAAAGACTATGTCGCTTGCAACGCGGATAACGGCGATACGAACTTCAGATTTCACGGCAATATCACTCTTCTTAACGCTCATATACTCAATCCTATCGGCCTTTAATTGCGAGGGAAACCCGAAATACCTCTCCAGAGCATGTTGCTAACAAGTTCAACGGCCTGTTCGCGCGTTAACGTGCTATCTCTATCTAACCAATGACGTGCTGTGACTTGGGCATAACCAACCATTCCAACCCCAAGCAACATTGACGCCTCTTTTGGAAGACCAGTGTCAATTGAGATGACTGCACTTGCAGCTGCGGCACAGTCATATGTCATTCTGTTAAGTCTTTCCCGAACCGATGGCTCTACGCTCATATCGCTCTCAAAAAGCAATCTGAACGCCTCACCCTCTCTTTCAATGAAGGCAAAGTAGGCATCAACAGTTGCATTGACACGGCTTGCATTATCTGGCGTGGATGCAATTGCTTTTTGAATTTCAAATACAAGCGAGTCGATGTGGAGATCAAGGACAGCTAAATAAAGTTCGAGTTTAGATGGAAAGTGTTGGTATAAAACTGGCTTACTGACATTTGCCCGGTCGGCAATCTCATCCATTGCCGCTGAGTGGTAGCCAGCGGCCGTAAATACCTCCAGTGCGGCCGAAAGTAAGAGCGCTCGCCGCTCATCACGTGGCAAGCGGGCTTTATTCGATGAATCTAGCGTTGTCATTGACGTAAGCGTAGAGGGATGAGGATGTTTTGTGTTAATGGCCTAAGGCTCAGCAGTAGAAAGGTGGTCTCGATTAAGGCAGAATCAGGGTTCCATGAAAATTCCTCCATTAATAAGTCAAGGTGCGCCACTCACAATTGCAGAAGCACGCCGATATAGCCGTCACGTTGTCATTCCAGGATTTGCCACCATCGGCCAAGAGCGGCTCAAGAACGCCAAAGTGGTTTGCGTAGGCGCCGGAGGTCTTGGCTCACCAATTTTGATGTACTTAGCGGCAGCTGGCGTGGGAACAATCGGCATCGTTGAGTTTGATACTGTCGATGAAACAAATCTTTCTAGGCAAATTATTCATGGACAATCCGATCTTGGACGTAGCAAAGCGATAAGCGCAAAGGCGAAAATAAATGAGATTAATCCACTAATAAAAGTAGAAATCCATGAAGTTCGTTTGGATAATTCAAATGTTATGGAGATTTTCAAATTATATGATGTAGTTATTGACGGATCTGATAATTTTGCAACAAGATATTTAGTAAATGACGCTTGCGTACTTTTGAAAAAACCATGTGTCTGGGGCTCCGTTTACCAATTTGATGGACAGGCAAGTATTTTTTGGTCTGATTACGGACCATGTTATCGATGCATGCATCCTGTTCCTGTCAGCGATTTGCCTAACTGCGCTGAGGCCGGAGTGCTTGGCGTACTGTGCGCCACAATCGGATCTATTCAGGCAACCGAGGCAATTAAATTAATTACCGGAGTGGGTAAACCACTTGTCGGATCAATGATAATTTACGATGCGCTCGAATCGAGATTTACTACGATTGAAATACTCAAGGATCCTCAATGCCGTATTTGTAGTGTAAATCCAATCCAATTAGGCCTATTGGACGATTATGAAGCGGTATGTGGCTCGGTCATTAATGACGAGATTAGTGTCGTTGAGCTAAAGCGGACAATAGATAGCAGAGAAGATTTCATGCTCATTGATGTTCGCGAACC
>JAYTTL010000194.1:0-1581 GCA_043745325.1 Actinomycetes bacterium | reverse complement strand
CTCCCGGTGAGCGAACAATTTGAGAGACAACAACGCGCTCTGTACCGTTAATTACAAATGTACCGCGAGCAGTCATGACTGGAAAATCACCCATGAATACGGTTTGAGATTTAATTTCACCCGTGATGTTATTTGTAAACTCTGCAGTCACATACAGTGGCTGCGAATATGTCATATCGCGCTCTTTGCAATCACCAATTGAATACTTAGGTGGCTCAAAGCGGTGGTCGCGGAAGGTAAGACTCATAGTTCCCTGGAAATCTTCGATTGGAGAGATCTCTTCAAAGATTTCTTCAAGACCCGATGTTGATGGAATCTCGCCACGATTTAATGAATCGACGGCTGCAATCCGTGTTCGCCATGCCTCATTGCCCAATAACCAATCAACACTTTCAATTTGAAGCGCTAATAAGTTTGGAACTTCAAGAGGTTCACGGATCTTTGCGAATGAAATTCGGCGAGGAGCTACTGATATTTTTTTAGACGCGGCCAAGAGATGTCCTTCCAGACAATAATGCGGGAACGCACAACAATAAGGTCTCAGCCGCTATATGCCCTGACCATTAGTTTTTTGTGCGAGAGTGAAGAATATCGCTCCGACCCCTACCCTGTCCACCTGAAGACTTATACATCTAATCGTGCGAATTGTCAGGTAGTTTTACAAAAATGTGCAGGATCAAGCCTGTTCTAAATCCCAGATGTTCTCTCCCCGAAGTACGGCATCGGCTCCACCATCTATATATATTGTCTGCCCGGTGACGTGGGTGTTTTCAGGGCTCGTAAGCCAGAGCAGAAGTGAGGCGACGTTCTCGGCATCTAAATATCCATGAAGTGGCATAGGAATCAACTTATCTAGAGCATCTCGCCCCTTTTGAGTGGCGATCCTGCCGGCCACCATGGGGGTGCGAACAATGCCCGGGCCAACCGCGTTGAGCACAATTCCGGCGCCGGCCCATGAAGGCTTGATTGATTCGCGGCGAACCCATCGGCTCAAAGCCCTCTTTGTAGATCCATAAATTAAATGCTCGCCTCCCCCACCGGTATCAACTAAACCCTGTGCAATTTCTAGAGCTTTAATCTCGTCATCAGAACAGATCGCTTCAGTTAAATCCGAACTAAGTGGCATGAGTGAGGCCACAGAGCTCATCACCGCTACCCGTGGATCTTTTGCTTTAGCCAATGTGGGGAGAAGTTCATTGAGAAACCGCGTTACTCCGAAATAATTAACAGAAACTGTTTGTGGAATTGGATGCAGTAGCCCCGCACAAGCAATTACCGCGTCGATTCTCCCTTTGGATAATTCAATAGATTTCCTTGCCGCCTCGAGTCGACCCTGTGGTGTACTCAAATCCACTTCAATGTCAGCGCTCTTTAAATCAATTCCAATCACCTGGTGCCCGGCACTTCTCAAAAGTTGTGATGTCGCAGCAGCAATTCCTGATGCAGTACCGGTGACTACATATGTACGAGCCATCATCTCTTCACTCTCTCTACATGCTCAAGGATAAGCCCAGTATTGCCAACTTCTATAATAAATGCTTGATTATTCCCATATATTACGTCAAGTCTAAAAATGAATCA
>JAYTTL010000193.1:0-1584 GCA_043745325.1 Actinomycetes bacterium | reverse complement strand
AGCCTTATCCTTGCACTATACGAAGCATAATTTTCAAAGCAGTGATAGCAAAATAATGTTGATACTTAGAGAATCTAGGATAGAGGATTTCGATGATATCGAGGTAACTGAAGATGCTCAAAAGATGATTGATGCTTGGCCTGACTTCGCTAATGTTAAGCGGCACTACATGCAACAGGGAACCCTTTTCACTTACGAGGACGAGGGTAGGATAGTATGTATTTGGGGTTGCGTCACCTTGTGGCAGGGGGTCGGCGAGCTTGTACTATACGCGGGAACGTGTCTAAGAGACTACATTCAGCAGGCTAGATTCGTGAAAAGAGCGATAGCTAAAAATAACCTCGGCTTCGATAGGTTACAGATGACGGTCCGTACTGATGATATGCACGTTAGAATCGCAGAATTTCTAGGTTTTCAGAGAGAGGGGCTTTTACGTAAATATGTCAATAGATATGACTATTACTGTTATAGTAGAATAGATGGGTAGTCAAAACATAGCTTCTGCTACTACAGCGCCGACGATGGATACTGCCGGCGACCCAGCAGCGTCTAGTAATAGAGAAGACGTGATGAAGGCGTTGAACCTTTTTTCAGGTGGACTAAAAGGCTTCGACAGTTTACTCGGAGGATTCTCAACTTCTCAAGCGTACAAAGGTTCAGCCCAAGCTTTAGAAGATTACTATGATTACAGAGCGCAGGTCGCTGTGAATAGTGCAAGTCTCAAAGAGGATATTATACGCAGCAAGGGAGCAAAAGAAAAAGGAACTTTCGTAGCGACAATCGGCAAGCGCGGCTTAGCTATGACTGGCTCTATTTTAGACGTGTATGCGGACAGAGCTTCGTCATTAGAACTCGAGGCAATAATGGCTAGGGTAGAAGGTGCGCAGACGGCTAGGACTCTTAAATATCAGGGAGCAGCAGAGGCGTATGCGTTGAATAGAAAAGCTGGAGCAGCACAGGGTCAGAGTCTGATAGACACTGCATCGGCGGCGGTAGGTACAGCTACTAACGCGGTTAAAATAGCAGGAATGTTTGGATAATGAGTTTAAATAGTTTCACACCATTAAACTTTGGCGGCTTAGCGAACTCAATAGATGGGGCGATAGATACTATCGGCAAGTTGCAAGAGCAGGATAATGTATTTTGGGCGACTAAGAATTTTAATAAGTTTCAACAAGATACATTTATCAACTCTCTAGAGGGGGAGAAGAACGCTCAACCCGGCGCACCGGGATATACCAAAGGTGTAATAGACCAGTACAATACTCAAGCTAACGAACTGCTTCTAACTGCGCCTAATAAAGACACCGCGTCTAAGATGCAGATGAAGATGTCAGAGTATAAGACTCAGGTCGTGGCTCGTGCAGCGCAGTTTGAAGCTACGGAGAAATCTAGAAACGCGGCATTTGAAGTAACGGAGAACCGTAAGTACCAACTAAATTGGACGTTTAATAATCCTACGGACATCGACTTAGCTAGAAAGGGTTATGAAGAACAGTTAAAAGCTTCTACGCTAACCCCTGCTGAGAGACAGGTAGCTACGTCTGAATTCGCTAGTGACAGTAGAGTGACGTGGTTCGAGGG
>JAYTTL010000192.1:0-5771 GCA_043745325.1 Actinomycetes bacterium | reverse complement strand
CCGGTGCTGCGACTACCCCAGCTTTATACATAACAGCGCAGAGAAGTGCGTAAATTCATTTTTCTTAATGTAAGTTCTTAGATGAGGAAAACTTGGATGGAAGAAGATCTTCAAGTTCAAGGACAGTTAAATGCTGGCAGGAAACGTTGGAAGCTCGCCTTTCTAGGCATCGCTATTCTGATTCTCGCATCGGGAAGTTTTTGGCTATCTGAATCGGGAACTCTCGCACTTTCCGCTGCATCCACACCAGCAGGCACCGTATCTGGTGGAACCTTATCTACTTTTACTGCCTTAACCCCTTCGACTGTAACGATTGCTCAGGGACAAGGTGCACAGATTGTTAGTGGAATGTTACTTGGTAAAGTCACCGTTGCAGCAGGGTATGCACCACAAATAAATTTGGAATTTTCATGGCTGAATCCGCAAAGTGCCGGTGCAGTACTAAACAACCCCAATGCTTGGATTACTTTTGGACTGTATTATCCGATACATACAGGAACATGTGTAAATGGAGTAGACCCAACTGATTCTCTATCAATTGCAGACACAGCTACAGTCAGCGTGTGTGTCACACTAAATACGCAATCTAGTGGACCGACGTCCTATGTCGGTAAAGTATCCCTCACTGTGAAATCGATTACTGGTTTCATGTTGGAGGTAAAACAGGATCCAGTATCACCACCAACTTGTGCTGCAACAGGCACAACATGGTGTGCGCCAAGTGGTTTGGCTGTAAATCAAAATATCTTCTATACAATAGCCTCAATCAATACCCCAGGTGGGGCTGCATCGGGCCAGCAGTCTCAGTTAACTAATCTTAATTTCTATATTAGTGCTGCTACAAGGTAGAAATTATTGGGCATAGGTATTAAAATTCAGCATGCTCTTGATTACGCATATTGAAGTAAATGGCTAATTCAACAAGACGGCTACAGTCGATTGTTAGTAAAATAATTTGGTCAATCATTCCAACGATTATTTTGCTGAGTGTTGGAGGGTACTTTGGTCTTGCAATCAACAGGCAAGTTTACCCACCTTTAGTGCCAGTTGAAGGAACTTCAATGAACCCACTACTTAAATTTGGGGATCTGGCTATGCTCAAGAAAGTCAATTTCGGAAATCTACGTAAGGGTGATGTTATTGCATTTCGTACATCAAAGGATGTTCAGCAAAAGTGGAATGTGCCTGGAAGTTACGTTCACCGAATTGTTACCGTTGAAAAGGGCACTTTCGGCCAACAGTTTCAAACTCAGGGTGACAACGTCGCGGGTAAGGATCCGTTCTGGACTGTTGAGCAAAATGTCATAGGTATCTACGCAGGGAAAATTAGTCGCGGCGGATATCCAATTCTCTTCTTTCGAAGTCGGCAGGGCCAGATCTTAGCTGGCGGCGCACTCCTTATTTTCTTCATATATTGGGTAATGGGAGTCTTCGAACGCAGGCGAGCCGCTGATGCAGTTAATGTCCGCAATCTAGCCAGTGTCGTGGATGAGGCACGCCGAATAACCAACATATTGGAAGTTGAATTATCTGCTAAATCAACTGCTTTGGCCGGTGCCACGCTGAGACCGAAGGATTGGATTATTGATGGCGATTTCTTGACAGGGAGACTTTCACCACAGGCACCGGAGGAGATCGTTCTTGCTCAAAAAATTGCAATTGCCCTTGAAAGCGCTCTAGCAAATAGCAGTTGGCCAAGTTACGACGTTGCTACTCGCGCTCAAGTGCCCATCCCTGTGATGAACGGAATTATAGAAGGGGAGTTGATCCCGGATTTAGCCACCTTGGCGCAATTAGGAAAAGTCTTATCCTATCCGTTTCTGACTTTGTAGGGCTAGCGACTCTTTCTCAGCACTGCGTAGCCAAAAATACCGGCAATTATTGCTGATGCAAGAAGTCCAAGTTTTATCTCGTCTAAAGTCGAGGATTGAGTTATTGCAAGCTCGGCGATAAATAGAGAAACGGTTAGGCCCATGCCCGCAAGGGCAGCGACACCAGAGATCTCTCGTAAACTTACCAAATCTGGTTTGTGGGCTATTCCCAGTTTTATTGCAATCCAAGCAAAAAGAGTTATCCCGATAAACTTGCCAACGACCCTTCCTATAATGATTCCTCGAGCAACTGGTGAGTTTAACTGGTCATAAACTTGGGAATAATCGATTGAGATGCCGATATTAACAAGTGCAAAAAGTGGAATTATAAGAAAAGCGCTCCACGGATGAATGTAATTAATTAAGCGCGAAGTAGTTACTTTCTTTCCCATTGGAATTAGAAAAGCAAGAACCACAGCTCCAATAGTTCCCATTATCTTTATCGGTTCAAGGCTTTCCCTGTAGAAAAGTGCAAGTACAACAATCGAAAATAAATCATCGGCGATAGCCAGAGTAAGTAGAAATATTTTAAGTGATGAATCAATACGTGAACCCAAAAGTGCAAGGACTCCTAATGCTAAAGCAATATCGGTCGGCATTGGAATAGCCCAACCCTTTGCATGAGGACCAGCAGAATTAAATAACAGGTAAATAAGAGCTGGTGTGATCATTCCGCCTAACGCGGCGATGACTGGGAGGGCGGCTATCTTTGGATTACGCAGTTCACCATCTGAAAATTCGCGACGTATTTCAAGTCCGACTAAGAAGAAGAAGATGCTCATCAAATACTCATTGACGAAGAGATGGGATTTATCGACCGCTTTGAAGTAGATATCACTCGCTGGAGAGTTAGCTAGAACGAGGGCTAGTAGAGCAGCGCCAACTAACAGGATGCCTCCGGCGGCTTCGACGGAAAATAGATCTCGAATCTTCTTATTCCCAGATAACATCAGGTCAGTTTAATGAAATTAAGACTGGTTTGCATGAAAAAGTTAAGTAGAGAGATCTTTGGCCAAGAAATTCCAGTCAGTTGAGTATCCGTTGCCGCCATCCTCTTCTTCTTTGTGGTCAAACCATACGAGGCAGCCAAGGCACGCTTTAGCAAGACTCGAGCCGAGGTTAGTGCATCCCCAGACATCATTCTTCTAACTCAGATTCGCGACCTACTATCGGCGCAGAGTTCACAAAAATGAACTGAACCCCAGAAGTTGGAGGTTCAGTTTATTTTTACTTTAGAGCTTTGAATTGAGATTTTTAGATGTCGAAGTAAAGCATAGGGTGATTGAAAGGCACTCTCCACTTGCTCTTTTGATTCATTCCATCTTCATGGGGGCACGATTGGAGCACGAACCGTGTATGTCTCCAATCTATGACGGTCGATCAGCAAGAATCTTTAGGACTTCGCTATTATGAGTCAAGTGAGCAAACGCTTCTTTGGGTAACAATCGTGATGCAACAGAAATGATTTTCCTTCGTTCAAACTCTGAGCCAACAAGTAGCGGCTCATGGTGAGCTACACGATTTCGAAACTCTCTCAAATCGTAAAGAGTTTGATGGATTTTTCTTCGATCAGTTTTACCGGGATAGGCAGTATGAAGATAGGGAACCCATATGGTTTTTTCATGGGCATTCGATGTTAAATAAGTCCAAAATCCAAACATGACTTCGGCAATTACTTTTCCAGGAACTGGTGCGGTGTTTCCAGACCGAGAAGCGTCCATGCGCGCACGTTGAATTTGACTTCTAGGAATTTCATTTGCATCAATTAGTCGCTGTTGGACTGGATCGTACTTCAATACAGCTGGAAATAGTTTTAGCATTGTGGGAATTTCAGTCCAATGTGAATGTTCACCAACCGTGGCCGCCGAAAGAGCTCGATCGTATGCATTGCGAAGCCCAACTTCGAGGTGCCCCAAGTCGTGAAGAAAGGCCGCTCCCAGGCGGGCATTCCATTCGTAGAGACCGAGGGCAAGGGATCGCGAACCTTGAGCAGCCGAAAGATACGTGCCAAATCGTCCGGTGCTCAGCCAAGCTTCTATCCACGGGTCGGATGGCGGTTGAGTTGGCACGTTCTTCCTTAAAAGGTATAGTTCGGCACGAAAGCCTTTGAGGACCGCTGACTTTCGAGTTAAGTTACTTAGGCACTGTATTGGAAGCTCCGGTATTTCGCTCACGCGGACCCGGAGTTTTTTTATTACCAACAGAATGATTTCACTTACCGAATACAAAGGGGATGGATATCCACAAATCACGAATTGTGATCAATAAACGCCTAACCCGCAATTTCTGATGGGGGTTTGGCGTAGAGATTCCTAGAGGTCGAAGAGAAGCGTGTTTGAATGTTTGCTCCTCGTTCAACTGCTCTTTTTATTTACTACATTTGTATTGGGGCACGACTGGGGCACGACTGGGGCACAAGCTATTCTTGGAATGCTTTAGCGCGCCTGGGCTTTCATTTCCTCGCGCTTAGCCGATACTCGGGCCAGGCGAGCCTCACGGGTGCTGTTTCGATGCGTTGGATCGAGTAAAGCAACGCTTAGGCGCAGCAAATCATCAGCATCTGTTTTATGTAGATAAATTCGCTCGGCGGTTCATCTCTCAGAATTCACCCTGAGTGCAATGAGCAAGTCGTCAGACGCTTCCCGTATCTTGTGGGCGTTGGTCTGTGGTCACCGAGGGGATTCGGACAGCTCATCCAGGGAATTGTGTAAAATTATGGAGTGGTGAAAAAATTCTTTTCACCTTCCGTAAGTGAAGCGTCAATCGCAAAAACCATAGGACCTCAAAATATTTCCTGCAAGAAAATTTCCATATATGTTAAGTGGCAGCAGTAGTTCGCGCACGGCCTGACGCGTTAGTTCAACGCGATTTCGGAGCCTTCTCAGCCAATCGAGTCTTCATTGGCCGCTTGCCGATTGTCGAGTCAGCATCTGGTGTTTAAGCTCCTCGCGCATATCCGGGTTGAGTCGATAGAGATTTTTGCTATCTCGTTTACTTCTACTAGCATTTCGTTGCGGCCATTTAGGGGCTTCAGATAAGACACGTAACTCCTTTGCCAAAAAGATATAAGTATCCTAGAACTGTATCTCCTCTTGAGACAGCCTCGACTCATTTGAAATGCCAACGGTTTCAAGCACGTGGCCCGCGAGATAACCGAAATTGACGTCTTCCGTCGTCATCGAGTGGCAGATTCAAACCCTATGGCGTGTGACTGCCCTCCCGGCTCTGTTTTCTCGCCTGTATTTCTTTCTCTTTATTGTCCGTAAGACTTCTGCGATACTCCGTGAGATCCTTCCCCAATACCAATTTTTGAAGCTCGAAAAAGAGAGTACGTGTTTCATTTCGTTCTTCTTGATGTAAAAGTGTTCTGCTATACCCACACGCGTTAACATTTGCTGCCGCGCAAGCCACCAACCGAACAGATGCTTCAATGATTTTCTTTGCATTTCGTTGGGGCCAGCGTGTTGAATGATATAAATACATAATTTTTCCGTCAGTTGACATCACCGTCAACCAGAACTCCCTCTCATCGTGTGTTTGTTTCACACCACTACTCGGAGTATAGCTCTCTAAAAAGTGAGTCGAGAGATAATCTAAAATTTGTTCCAGACCCCACCAGATATCGACCACCTCGAGCTTCGAACGTTCCACGCGATTACGCAAGCGTCTCAACCAATCAGCCGTAAATACTCCTAGCAAAATGGTTGCTCCACTTATCAAGCCCGTTAAGACGGTGTCACTGTTCATATATCTCCCATCTCACAATTTGCGCTTACCTCGACCTGAGATTCATTACTCTTTCAGTTGTGAGAACTTTAAGGGGATGTCGGGAAATAGCATAGCCCTCCAATTACTTGGAGGGCTATGCTACGAAAGCAACTTTTAGATGTCGAAGTAGAG
>JAYTTL010000191.1:0-5774 GCA_043745325.1 Actinomycetes bacterium | reverse complement strand
CGATTCAAATGACGCGGCAAAAGGTGCAATGCGCGATGCGCGTGAGGCACTAATCGCCACCACCATTGGAATTGATGCTGCAGTGATCAAAACACGTCTTGAAGCTGGAGAAACTCTTGGAGCAATCGCTGGTGCAAAAAAGCCTGCACTAATCGCCGCTCTTATTGCCGAGGCCACCAAGGAAATTGATGCCAATGTTGTCTCCGGTAAATTGACAGCAGCACAGGCAACATCAATCAAGGCAGATCTCATGACTCGTATCACTGCGCAAGTTGATTCTGTTCATGGCGCTATGGGTCAGTTCGAAGGTAAGAAGATGGGTGAGTTCAAAGGAAAGAAACACTAAAGATTTAAGCTCCTAGTTTCATGCTAGAAGCCTCCTAAGGGTGAAAACCCGCCACGTGAGTAAGCATGTGGCGGGTTTTTCTTTGCCAAGTGAGCGTTAATGGCAAGATAGGAGTATGAGAATTCATATCGGGAGCGACCATGCAGGTCTTGAATTAAAAACTGCCTTGGTTCAATATTTGCAATCAAAGGGTCATACCGTCACAGATCACGGCCCACATGAGTTTAATGCCCTTGATGATTATCCTGATTTTTGTATCCCAGCTGCACTTGCAACCGTTGCTGATATTGGTTCCTTTGGAATCGTCTTAGGTGGCTCGGGAAATGGGGAACAGATAGCGGCCAACAAAGTGAAGGGCGTGCGGGCGGCGTTGGCTTGGAGCGTTGAGACCGCCACATTGGCCCGAGAACATAACAATGCAAATATTGTTGCTATCGGGGGTCGAATGCATTCAATCGATGAGTGCAAAGCCATCATCGATACTTTTATTGAAACCTCTTTTAGTAATGACGAGCGTCACATTCGTCGCATTAATAAAATTACAGATTACGAAAATAAAGCAAATCAGTAACGCGGTGGTCTTTATCGATGCCCTGGCCTTCAAAGCGGGTCATTGGCCGCCAATCTGGTTTTGCAATCTCTCCCCCAGTAAATTGGGTTGAACCACTAAACACGCTCATCATTGATGCGGCATACGGGAGCCAGTCAGTGGCTAAGTGAAAATAACCACCCGGCTTTAACTTTGTGGCGATAAGGTCGAGAAAAGAAGTCGTGACAATTCGCCGTTTGTGGTGCTTGCTCTTTGGCCATGGATCTGGAAAATAGAGATGCACCCCGTCTAAGCAACCATCTTCGATCATGTATTGCAGAACAACATGAACATCATCTTCAATCACTTTTATATTCGTGATACCTCGCTGTTGAATCCGAGATAGAAGTTTGCCTATGCCAGGCGGATGAAGATCAACAGCGATATAGGCATTTTGTAGTGACTGCTCGGCGATAATTGCTGTGGCCTCACCCATACCAAAGCCAATTTCCATAATAATTTTTTCAGCCGCAGGAAATATCGCTTGAAGCTCCAACTTTTTGTTCTCAACGCGGATTCCGTAAATCTCTTGTAATGCGCGTTTTGCAGCCCTTTGAGCATCTGTAATTCGTGTACCTCGAATACTGTAGCTTCGAATTGAGGGGCGTTCCATGGAGTAAGAATGTCATGGTTGGATTGCTCCCTACACAAGGGAGTTTTACAGTGCCAGGAATCAATCTTTCCCGTGCAGAGGCTAAAGAGCGCGCCGATCACTTAAGCGTTGAAAGTTACCGAGTCACCCTCGACGTCACGACTGGAGCCGAGACTTTCTACTCAAAGTCAGAGATTGTTTTTTCCTGTAATCAAGCTGGATATTCAACTTTCATCGATGCCTGTGGGCGCCGCGTTATATCTGCAACCTTAAATGGTGCCCCCGTCGATACATCTAACTTTGATGGCGAATCAATTTTTTTAACGAACCTTGCCGCAGAAAATCTCTTAACTATTGAGATCGAAGGCAACTATTCAAAATCTGGCGAGGGGCTACAGCGCTCCGTTGATCCATCTGATGGTGAGGTGTATTTATATTCCCAAGGTGAGACCGCCCATATCCGTCACATGTTTGCCTGCTTTGATCAGCCATCATTAAAAGCAACATTTACGTTATCGGTAACCACCCCTAGCCACTGGGAAGCGATTTCAAATAACCCGGTTGCATCAAAGGAAGACATTGGTGACAAAACTCTCTGGAGCTTCACCCCAACTCCGCGCATCCCAACGTACTTGGCGGCATTAATCGCGGGTCCGTACTCGCATGTTCACGATACTTATAAGGGCGAAAAAGAGGTACCACTGGGAATCTACTGTCGTAAATCAATGGCCCAATATTTAGATCCCGATGATATTTTTCTTATAACGAAACAGGGATTTGAATACTTTGAAAAAACTTTCGGTCTTGCATATCCTTTTGAAAAATACGATCAGATTGCCGTCGTAGACTTTAACTTTGGTGCGATGGAGAACGCTGGCGCAGTTACTTTCCGAGAAGAACGATTAGTTTTCCGCAGCCACATGCCGGAAAAAACCTACAACAGCCGTGCGAATGTAATCCTTCATGAAATGGCGCATATGTGGTTTGGCAATATGGTGACGATGTTCTGGTGGGATGACATATGGCTTAACGAGTCATTTGCCGAATATGTCTCGTACCTTGCATTGGCAGAAGGCACGCGCTTTAAGGGTGCCTGGGCTGGGTTTAACTCCGAGCAAAAGAACTGGGCATACCGCCAAGATCAACTCCCCTCAACTCACCCAATCACCGCCGATATGGTGGATATAGAAGCAGTTAACGCTAACTTTGATGGAATCACCTACGCAAAAGGCTCCTCGGTTCTGCAACAACTAGCAGCCCATGTTGGACGTGAAAACTTCATCTCAGCACTGCAGAAATACTTTGCCAAACATGCGTGGGGTAATACAACTCTTAAGGATTTGATAATTGAACTTGAGGCAACAAGTGGTCGCCAGCTAAATGCTTGGGTTGGTACATGGTTGCAAACCGCTGGTGTCAATACGCTGCGCCCAGAACTAGTTATAGATGGCGACGTTTATACCTCCGTCACCATCGCACAGGATGCGCCACTGATTCCGATTGCTTCACAGGAGCTGCGCCCACATCGCTTAGCTATCGCACTTTACGATATTGCTGCAGATTCAGTGAAATTACGTAAATCCGTTGAACTCGATGTTATAGGCGCTTTGACTAAAGTTCCAGAGTTTGAAGGTGAAAAAGTTGCGGACCTACTCTTAATCAACGACCGCGATCTCTCATATACAAAACTGCGCTTTGATCCTAAATCATTAGCAACGCTTAAAACTCACCTCGGCACAATCTCTGATCCACTAACACGCGCTCTGTGTTGGGCCGCGTTATGGGACATGCACCGCGATGCCGAAATCTCATCAAAGGACTTTGTGGATATCGCATTGACAGGATTGCCCGGTGAAAGTGATGACGCCGTTGTTAGTATTACTTTGCAACAGTTGCATACATCAGTTGAGGCATACACCACGGATAAGAATCGTGATGCGGCAAGAGAGAAGTTAGCTGATGGTCTCGATGTCCTGACCCAAAACGCCGCGGCCGGTAGTGATTTACAGCTTTTGTATGCACGTGCTTTTGCACTTAATGCTCATTCCGTGGCCCATATTGAAAAACTGCGTGCGTTACTCGATGGCTGCGCACCGGGCTTAAAAGTCGATGCCGATCTTCGCTGGCACTTCATCATCTGCTTGACCAATCGCAATGCTTTCACCCGGCTTGAATTAGAACGCGAACTTGCACATGACAACACCACGAGCGGCAACTGTTCCTATGAAACCGCCCTAGCAGGCACGCCTACCGCCGAAGCTAAGGATTATGCATGGAACAAAATTATCAATGAAGAGATTATGACTTCAGTCAGAGCTGCATTGATTTCAGGTTTTCAGAGTTCCATTCAACGCAATCTTATGGCTACCTACGTCGATAGATATTTTGATTGCATTATCGATACCTGGGAAGCAAAGTCCTATGAAGGAGCCAGCACGATTGCCATCGGTCTCTATCCAACGTGGGTCATATCCCAAGAAACTCTCGATAAGACGGCTTTGTGGCTAAATACAACGGGCAAAGATTCACCCGCGGTTTTGCGCAAACTAGTGACGGAAGCGCGCGATACCCAATTGCGTGCACTCAAAGTTCAGTCCCTTGAGAATTAATTAATCGATGTAATCGAGGACTCAGTTCTTTCTTTCGTTTTTTCTTTGCGTGGAGCGGATGCAATCCAAGACAGAGCGGCAATGACGAAAAATAATGTCATTGGAATCAAAAAAAATGTTACGAGGGTTTCAAGCACGTTTAAACCTGGTCCTGCGACTGTGCCATCTTCGATTGCGCCCATTATTAAATGCATTGTGCGAGTGTAATTTACTTAGGCTGTCGCCGTTGCCACGCCAAAGGGTTCCAGATACTGAAGCCATCGATCATCTGTGCGACCAGTACCCAGAATGCGCCATGCTGATCCAACGGGTTCGCGAGGCATATGCCGCAGACGCCAGCCAATCTCTTTAAGCTGTTTGTCTGCCTTCAAGTGATTGCACTTGTGACAGGCAGAGACAACATTTTCCCAAATATGGCCACCACCGCGGCTTCGTGGAACTACGTGGTCGATTGAGGTTGCAGGGGCGTTGCAGTACACGCATCGCCCTCCGTCACGGGCAAAGATTGCTCGGCGAGATAATGGCACGGCATGGCGATAAGGAATTCGCACAAATTTATTAAGTCGAATCACTGAGGGTAAATCCATCTGGCCACCCGAGAAGTGCACGACATCGCCTGAGTTTTCAATCGTAGTTGCCCGAAGATTTAAGACAAGGATCAGGGCGCGGCGATCTGAGACGACACCTAATGGCTCATAGGTGGCGTTTAGCACTAGTGCGCGCGACATAACTGCTCCCGATCTGGCGCATGGCCTGCGCCGATTGGTTTATCTTCCACTACAACAGGCTCTCTTGTCGGTATTTCGCAGAGGTATTTAGGAAAATTTTTGGATACAGTCATGACCCTATGAACGAATCAGTACAGAACTTCATCGATTGGGCAAGTGGTACTCCACTTCGCATTCTCATCATCTGCCTCTCGGCCATCCTGGCTCAAAGTTTTGGAAGCCGTGCCATTCACCGCGCAATGAATCGTTTGTCAACGGCCGATCTGGTTCTGGGACCTCGAAATATCGTGGCCCGCCAGAAAGAGCGTGCTCGAACTATTGGCGGTGTTCTGGCTGCAACATTGAAATCCTTTATCTTGATTGTGGCTATCGGAATGGTTCTAGGTGAGTTTGGCTTTAACGTTGGACCACTCATCGCCTCTGCTGGAATTCTCGGTGTTGCCATTGGTCTTGGCGCACAGACTTTAGTTCGCGATATTTTATCTGGAATCTTCATGTTAGTTGAAGATCAATATGGTGTTGGAGACAGCGTCAATGTCTTAGATATCCAAGGCGTTGTTGAAAGAGTTGGCCTGCGCGTGACGACGGTGAGAGATTCAAGCGGAACGCTGTGGTATTTACGAAACGGCGAGATTTTAAAAGTTGGAAATCAATCTCAATCTGGTTGATTTACCATTGAATGTGCAGCCATTTCCAGATAATTCAGAAGTTGTACGCGCAAGGTCGCATCCATTTCCATTCCATCTATGACTAGGTGCATAGCGCCCAGCCACGCATCGCGTGCTGCAGAGTCGATATGAAACTGCGCATGGCGAATGCGAAGTCGCGGGTGCCCACGCGTTTCTTGATAGGAAGTTGGCCCGCCCCAGTACTGTGCTAAAAACATGCGCAACCGTTCTGCCGCACCCTT